>JALXCG010000166.1 GCA_026991065.1 Gemmatimonadota bacterium
GATCCTCGCGCGGTGGCCGGAGAGTGTTGGTGGGGAGCGCGCGGGCTACCGCAACCATGTCTGTCGGTTGCTCCACTTCTGCTTTGCCCTGCGCGAGTGCTCCGCACCAGAGAAACAGAAGCTCATCATTGCCGGAGCATTTCACGATCTCGGCATCTGGATCGACGATACTTTCGACTACATTCCGGCATCGGTCGCGGCGGCCCAGGCCTATCTGCGGAATACGCCGGAGAGTTCCTGGGCTCCCGAGATCGCGCGGATCATCACCGAGCACCACAAGATTACCCGCTATCGTGGCCCGAACCAGCCACTGGTGGAGCTTTTCCGCCGCGCGGATCTGGTGGACCTGTCTCTGGGCCTGGTCCGCTTCGGAATCCCTCGGGCTGATGTCGAGCAGGTGATCCGGGCGTTTCCCAATGCGGGGTTTCATGCCGGACTGGCGAAACGGGCGGCGCGCTGGTTTCTGCGGCACCCGCTGCAACCGTTCCCCATGCTGAAGTGGTGAGGCGGACTGCACCGCAATCCATGGTGAAATGCGAATTTGGTTGACAAGAGGGCACAATACTCTGATATTCAGAGTTATCTGAATGAGCAAAAACTCTTATCTCAAAGGAACTCTTATGTCAGATGTCAACCGGATCCAGGAAGACATGGGTTATGTCCGCGAAGTGATCGAGAGGTCGGAGGGCGGGCGCGGTCCATCGAGCATCTATTATTTGTGGGCGGCGATTACCCTGGTGGGCTTCTCCCTCGCCGATGTTGCCGGTCCCCAGGTTGGCCTGTTTTGGCTTGTGGCCGGTCCCCTCGGTGGCTGGCTCACCTACCGCCTCGCCAAACGCGCCAACACCCGCCAGGGGCGCCTGAACCGCCGCGAAGGGCAACGCCACGCGCTGCACTGGAACGCGATGATGGTCACCATCATGCTGGCGATTGTACCGGTCGCGACGGGCACCATGAATCCGGAGGCACTGTCGCCCCTCATTTTGTTGATTGTCGCTTTCAGCTATTTTCTCGCCGGAGTCCACCTGGACCGCACTGTCGGCTGGATCAGTATCTTGATGATCGGCGGCTATTTCCTGGTGCTTTTCGTGCCGACCTATCCCTGGACCATCACCGGAGTGGCGGTCGCGGCCGGCCTGGCGATCTCTGGTTTCCGCCTGGACCGTTCCCGTGAACCCGCTTGACACCGGCGCGGAGAGCGGTTGGCTGGAGGGCATCGACAAGATTCTGGAGCACCGGATTCGGCTGGCGATCGCGGTGATTCTGACGCGCGATGATGAAGTGTCGTTCCGGCGTCTGAAGCGGCTCCTGCAGGAGACCGACGGCAGTCTTGGGGCCAACCTGCGGCGCCTGGAAGACGCTGGTTACATCACGATCCGCAAGGAGTTTCGCAAGCGCCGCCCGGTGAGCTGGTATGCGCTCACCGAGCTGGGCCGGAATCGGCTCCGCGCTCACCTGCGGGCGCTGCAGCGAATGATCGGCGAGGCGGGTGAATGAGGCGCTGTGGTCAGAAACAGATCTGCGTGCCCACCCGCTCTCCGCGCAGCGCCAGCTCCACGTGGCCCGGGCGGTTCGCGTTGAAGATCGCCACCTCGATCCCCGCCAGCCGCGCGCGGATCTCCAGCAGTTTCTGTTCCATGCCGCCGGTCACGTCGACGGTGGTGGCGCCGCGCACCGCCCGCCGCACCTGGTCGAAATTGTCGCGATCGACGCGCTCGAAACGCTGCGCGGCGGGGTCGAGCTTGGGATCGCCGGCGAAGATGCCGTCGACATCGGTGCCGAGAGCGACCCGGGTGGCGCCGAGCGCGGCGGCCAGATGAGCGACAATTGCGTCGCCGGAAACGACACTTGCGCCGAGGGTGTGATCCAGCACCATGTCGCCGTATAGAATGGGAATCACCTCCGGGTCGAGCTGCAGGAGGCCGCGGATCAGACCGAGATCGAAAGCGGTGATGCGCCGGTTCTGTTGCTGGATCACGGCGCTGGGCTGCACCGGAAACCCGAGCAGGCCGGCGTCGCGGAAGGCGTCCAGCACCGCCTGGTTCAGCTCCTGCACGGCATGGTGGGTGCGGACAAATCCCTCGACGCCGCGCGGGGGGGTGAGCCCGCGGGCGATGTTGTAGCGGGTGACCATGGTGTGGCCGAAGGGGCCGGCGCCGTGGACCAGCAGCAGGCGCTGGGGGGTGTCGCGGCGGGCGGTGGCGATCTCCGCGGCGAGCCGCGCCAGGGCGGTGGTGCGCACTTCGAAGCGGTTGTCGTCTTTGTTGGTGATCACACTGCCGCCGAGCTTCAGGACTGTCAGCGGCAGGGGGGAGGGAGTGGGCGCGGCGGGCGGCGCGGCGTCGGTTCCCGCCCTCGGATCCGGCCCCTGCGGCCCCCTCACAGCACCTCTCCCGCCGGCCGCTCGACATGCACTTCGGCGCCGTCGATGGTGACCCGGTCATTCTCCCGGATGCGGTCCCAGGGGATCGAGTCGACGCAGGGGATCTCGGCGATGATCGCCCCCACCGCGACCACGGTTTCGCAGGTGCGGTTGATGATTCCGGCCGGCGCAACGCCGTTCTTGGCCAGGCGATAGAGTGTGTAGGAACCGACGGTCGAGCCTTTGCCCTGGGGAAAGACCAGAATCCGGCCGGCCACCGAGCGCCCCTCCAGCGGATGCCCCGCCTCGGTCACCACGCCGCTCTCCGGGTCCACCCCGCCGTAGAAGCTGATCCCCTCGCTGGAGAGGAGTGCGCGTCCCTCGGCCTTGCCGTCGAAAACGATGCGTCCTTTCATTGTGCGGTTCCTTCCCGCGTGGCCAGCTCGATGCAGGTGGCGAGCGAGCCGAAACGGCTCCTGAAGCGGTTCTTGGCCCGACCGTAGTAGACCCCCTTGGCCGAGTTGGTGGCGAAGGTGCGAAAACGCCCTTTGAGCGGTGCCACGACGTGGCAGGTGTCGCAGGCGAAGCGGGCGCCGGAGCGGGTGATGCGGGCGCTGAGACCGCTGGCGTCGGCCTGCTGCTTGACCTCGCGGGCGATCCCCAGCCAGAGTTCGCCGCGCACCGTGCGTCCCTCCAGCAGTTGCGCGATCTCCTCCAACTCGTCGAGCGAGAGGTGGGGGCAACCGAGAAAAACCAGGTCGACGCCGCCCCTGTCTTTGCTGTTGGTTGTGTCTTCGCCGTCGGCCGCGTCGTCGCCGGCCGCGGCTTGCCGGTCGCCGTCGGGCCGGTCGCCGCCGGGCCGGTCGTTCAGCTCCGCATAGGCGCGTTCGATCCGCTCCCGATCCACCCGCAACGATTGCTCCGGCCGCGGCCAGTCGCCCGCTTCGGGCGTCACCCCCTCGATGTGGAAGAGCGACGCGCCGCCATAGGTGGCGAGCGCCGCGCTCAGCGCCTTCAGGCGGTCCCAGCGCTTGCACACTACCCCGCTGATCAGCGGAATCTGTGCCGGCGCTTGCTCCGCGATCACTTTGCCCAGCGCCCCGAAATCGGCCGCTGTCCGCAACTCGCAGGTCACCTCCACCCAAACCCGGGGCGCCCGCTCGCGGTCGAGATGCAGCCCGTAGGCCGGCGTGCGTCCGGTCAGGGCCGCGGCGATGCTGCTCGGCCCTCCCTCTTTGTTGGTGCGCGCTCCCAGCACCGAGTTGGCGAAGGTCACCGCCGAACTCTCTCCCCAGGCGATGTGCGCTCCCCGCTGCGGCACATTGCCGATCAGATAGGGCGTGCAGGAGCAGGTGGTCGTCACCCCCATCGCTTTGAACGCCTCCACCACCTCCAGTTGCTTGGCCGCGAACTCCTCCGGAATGGCGAAAGCCCGCCAATCGCAGAGATCCATTCCGGCCGGGTTCAGCGTGGTCGGCACCCGCACCCGGCCATCGGCGGCCATGCTGCGCAGATATTCCAGCCCGGCGTCGCCGAGATTGTCATAGGAGACGCCGGAGATCTGCACGGTTGCCACCGGGATCAACTTCTCGGCGCCGAAGATGCGCCCCAGCGCGGTCAGGATCTGCATGCTCTTTTGCACTGCATAGCCCTGCTCGCCGGCGAGCATCGATTCCTCTTCGGGGGTCAGTTTCATCGCGATTGTTCTTCCAGGTCGAGAAAGTCCGCCAGATCGACGCGCGGGTATTCCACCCGCTCGAAAGCGGCGCGCGCCGCGGCATCCAGTGGAGCGGTCAGGTCGAAGCCGACCTTGGCGCTGAGTTTGCTGCCCGGTTCCGCCGAAGGGTCCAGGCTGGATCCCGGCTCGCGCCCGAGCGGATGGGTGTCGCGGTCGTACTGATAGCGGGTCGCCATCGCCCACTCGATCTCACGCGGATTGAGCGGGTCGATGTCGGCATCCACCACGAAGGCGTGTTTCAGGCTGCGGTGGCCGGCGAACGCCGCGCGCAGCGCCCGTGGGCCATCCTCCTCGCTGCGCTTGCGGATCTGGATCACGGCGTGCAGCCAGGAGCAGCCGCCCGGCGTGATGCTCACGTCGAGACAATCAACGCCCGCCTCGCGCACTTTGCGATAGATGGTTGGTTCGCGCGGCATCCCCATCAGCATCTTGTGCTCCAGCCCGCCGGAGAGCAGCGCCTGCCAGACCGCGTCGCGGCGGTGGGTGATGCACTCGACCGTCAGCACCGGCTCCCGGCGCACATGATCAGCGGTCTCGGTCAGATCGACAAAGGGGCCTTCGGCGACCCGCTCCTCCAGCCGGATCACCCCTTCGATCACGAACTCCGCCGCGGCCGGGAGCAGCAGGTCGCTGCAGCGCGCCCGGGTGACGGTCAGGGGCTCCAGCGCGTTGGCGATCTCCAGCTCATTGCGCCCCTTCTCCACACTGATCGCGGCCGCCAGCAGCACGTTCAGCCCATTGCCGACGCAGATCGCCACCGGCATCTCTTTCTGTTCGCGCAGAAACTGGTCGAAGTGGCGCCCCCCGACCACCCGCAGCGCCAGCTTGCGCGGCCCGATCTGTTGCGCCCGGTGAAAATCCATGTTCAGGCCGAACTTCGGGTGCCGCGCCAGGCACACTCCGGCGGTGATGTAGGGGCCGCCGTCGCCCGCGCAGTGCAGCAGCAGCGGGAGTCGCCCCAGCGCGTCCGGCGGCAGCTCGCACTCCTGGCAGGGCGCCTGCGCCGTCTCCGGCGGGGCTTGCCCCGGTGCGTCGATTGCCGCCGCGATGCGCGCCATTACTGCTTGCGGTTCGATGCCGAAATAGGCGGCCACCCGCCGCCGGTCGCCAAACAGGTTGCCAACCACCGGAAAATCGGCGCCCCGCACCTCTTCGAAGAGCAGCGGCCGCTCCTCCAGCGCTTTCAGCACGCCCGCCACCTCCAACTCGCGGTGGGCCGGCTTGCGGATCTTCAGCAGTTCACCCCGCTCATCGAGGCGTTGCAGATAGGAACGAAGGGACAAAACAGGAACTTTCGGAAAAACATTGGATGCTGGGGCCGGCGGCCGTCATCCGGTCACTCGGGCACTTCGCCGCCGGTCGCCGGTCCTCGGTTGCCGGTCCTCGGTTGTCGGTCGCCGGCTGCCGATCGCCGACCGCCAGTTGACCAGCTACTCGCCCCAACGCTGAAACTGCTGGTTGTCGATCGCCAGCAGGTCGAGCACCTTGCCGACCATGAACCGATGCAGATCGGCGAGCGACTCGGGGTGATGGTAGAAGCCGGGGCTCAGCGGGGCGATCATGCCACCCGCCAGGGCCACCGTGCGCATATTTTCGATGCAGGGCAGACTGAGCGGTGTTTCGCGCACGCAAACCACCAGCCGCCGCCGCGTCTTCAGCATGTTGTCGGCCGCCCGCGCGATCAGCGACCCCGCCGCGCCGGTGGCGATCTCCGCCAGGGTCTTCACCGACGCCGGAATCACCACCATCCCCTCCACCAGGAAGCTCGAACTGGCGATGCTCGCGGCCAGATCGCCGTTGTCATGCACCACATCCGCCAGCGCCCGCACCTCCGCGGCGGCGATCCCGCACTCTTCGCCGATCACCACTTCCGCCCAGCGGCTCAGCACCAGATGGGTTTCGATCGGCAGCGGCTGCAGTGCGCGCAGCAGTTCGATGCCGTACTGCGCGCCCGACGCGCCGCAAATGCCGATCACGATTCTGCGTTGCATAAGAAACTCGATTTCGCGGTGTCGCGGCGGCGCCCGCCGGTGAGGAGAGGGGAGAGAGGAGAGAGCAGGGAGAGAAGATAACCCATTTGGCGCCGCCTCTCACACTGTCCGGGCCGCTTACCCGCAGCGCGCCTCGCCCCGCTCCAGGTTTTCCAGGTGGATCCGCGCCAGCGACCCCAGGAACGCCATCGCGGTTTCGTTGCGATCTTCGAGCACGTCGATCAGGTTCTCGCGCGAGGTCCGCAGCACCCGCGCCGGCGCAACAGCCCGCGCCGCATACCAGCGGGGACGTTCACAGAGCATCTCTTCCACGCCCATCACATGGCCGGGGCCGAAATGGTAGGTATGTTCGGTGCTGCGCACCTCGATCTCTCCCTCCAGAATGAGCACGGCACAGAGCGGACACTCGCCCATCTCCCAGAGCTGCCCTCCAGCGGCGAGCCGGTTTTCTTCGGCCAGATGGGCGAGGGTGCCGATCGAGGCGATGCCGATCGGGCGGAAGAGCTGGGTGCGGCGGAACACCAGCATCCGTTCCACCAAGTTCAGCGGCGCCTCCCCGGCGGCGCAGACGGGCGGGCTCGATCCCCAGGGCGCGCAGGTGAAATCGTCGGGGCGCCGCTCCACATCCCCCAGCAAAGCAGCAGAGATCTTGCGCAGGAAGTCGAGATAGAAGTCGAAGCTGTCCTCGAAAACATCCATCAGCGCATCCACATCCAGGTAGAAGGCCAGCGTATCTTCGGCGGCGACCGCGTCGATCCCCTCCGGATGCTGCGAGATGCACTCCAGAAAGCCCACACTCTCCTGCGGATTGACCCGGCGCAACTCGCGGCCGCCGCGCAGTACCCGCACCTGCCCTTCGACCACCGAATAGACACCGTGCAGCGCTTCTCCCTCGCTGAAAAGCTTCTCCCCCTGACTGAAGAGTCGCTCCCGGGCGCGCGAAGCGAGCCAGGCGAGCAGCGTCATCGGCAGTGCCTGCAGCATATCCAGGGCGCGGAAATGGAGCATGCGGTCGGTCGGGCCGAGCAGGTCCAGGTGCTTCATGCCGCGCCCTCCCCGCTCTCTTCGAGCAGTGGCTCGATCCACGCCTCCTGGTCGGCGCCGGACCGGCGCTCCAGCCATTGCGCATAATGCGCCGCCAGCCCGCGCAGCATCTCATTCGGCGCGCGCGTCAGAATCGCCAGGAGTTGATCGCGGTCCAGTTCCCGCTCCGGCGGCAACCCATAGCGGGCGGCGATCGCCCACCACTCCGCCTCGGGACGCTCATCCACCAGAGCCAGCACCGCTTCGCGCACCGGCGGCAGCAGCACCGCGTTCAGCAACTCGATGCTGCTCGAACGGATCTCGCGCCGGCGGCTGCGCAGCCCGCGCAGCAGGCGCAAGAAATCCTCGCCCGGATTGAGCAGGGCCAGCACGCGGAAAAGCCGCTCCAGCACATTCGCCTCCTGCTCCACCAGCAGCTCCTCCAGCAGTTGCTGCAGCGCCAGTTCCTCGCGCTCCAGGGCGTCGGAAAACTCCTCGAGACCATCACGCTCGTCACGCAGAACCTGAACCCCGCACTCCGTGTCGCCGGCGTCGTGCTCTGCATGTTCGACGGCAAGACCACCCA
>JALXCG010000167.1 GCA_026991065.1 Gemmatimonadota bacterium
GACTTTCCAGAACCGGAAAGACCGGTAAACCACAGAACCGCACCACGGTGGCCATTCAGGTCCTCACGCATCTCCTTGGTAACGGCGACAGATTGCCAGGTAAGATTTTCACTCTTGGGAGTCGACTGATCCAATTGTTCTCTCCAGGTGAGCTTCGCGCTCACAGCCAATGATCCTGTGCTTTTCAGATTGTTCTGAAATGGGGCCGTGTTGTAGAAACCGGCACGAAAAAACAGCGCATCATCGTGGTCCACGATACGGCTAAGCAACAAACCTGATACTATAAGCGATGATTGGCTGGTTTCACAAAGTTTGCTTTCTACGGGAGAATCATGCCGCGAGACCTGCTGCTCCTGGTGGCCGCGGTCGAGGCTGAATTGGCCGGGGCCGGCGAGGGTCCATGGCGCACCCTTACTCTGGGAGTTGGCGCGGTGGAGGCGGCGCTTGCCATCGCCAGCCTGGACCCGGCCGAGATCAGCGCCGTCTGGTTGCTCGGAAGCGCCGGCGCCTACCCGGGCAGCGGGCTGGAATTGGGCGAGGTGGTCATCGGCGCAAGCCACCACCTGGCGCTGGACCTTGCCCGCGGGCATACGCCGGCCCCACTGCCTCGTCACGCTGCGCCGCACCTGCCACCCGCCGCCGCCGCGGATTCCACTCTGCGACGGGTTGCAACGGTTACCACCGGCGCCGTCACCACCGCGCCCGCGGACGCCGCCCGCCTCGCCGCGCTCGGCCAGGTGGAGCACCTCGAAGCCTTCTCCGTCGCCCGCTGGGCGGAACGGGCCCGCATACCATTTGCCGCCCTGCTGGCCATCTCCAACCATGTCGGGCCCGATGCCCACAGTCAGTGGCAGAACTGGCGCACCCGTGCCGAACACGCGGCCGGTGCCACATTCCGCCGCATCATTGCTGGTTGAACCCGGTCGGGAGGAACGCTGCGGAGGTGGCGCGAACTTTGCCTTTCAGGCCCGCCCGGCTCGGCCGGTATACTGCATCCGCACACTCCGGAATTCGCTCTCCCCTCCCCCCTTGTCCCACCGCCGGTTCCCTCTCATGCCACAAAAACCCCTGGACTTCGCCTTCCTCCGCAGCCAGATCGTCGGCATCGATTCCTCCTTTTCGACCCCGTTCGGCGACCGCTTGATGCTCTACTGCGACTATACGGCCTCCGGCCGGGCGCTCGCTTTCGTCGAGCACTATCTCATGCAACTGCAGCGGATCTATGCCAACACCCACACCGAAGACGATGTCACCGGGCGCAGCATGTCGCTGCTCCTGCGGCAGGCTGAAACCACCATCAAGCAGGCGGTCAACGCCGGCCCCGATGGCTGCATCATCGCCTGCGGCGCCGGTAGTACCGAGGCGATCAACAAATTCCAGCAGATCGTCGGGGTCGCGCTGCCACCGGCTACCCGCGCCCTGCTCTTCGAGATCCTGGCCGGCGCCCACGGCCTCGTGACGCCGGAGCAACTCGACAGCCACCTGCGGCGCCATCGCCCGCTGGTTTTCGTGGGCCCCTACGAACACCACTCCAACGAAATCACCTGGCGCGAGGGACTCGCCGAAGTGCGTGAAGTTCAACTGGACGCTGACGGCAGCATCGACCTGGGCCACCTCGAGTCGCTGCTCCGCTCTCCCGATTGCGAGGGCCGCCTCTGCATCGGCTCCTTCTCCGCCGCGTCCAATGTCACCGGCATGAAGACCCCGGTCGCCGCCGTTGCCCGCCTGCTCCACGCCCACGGGGCACTCGCCTGCTTTGATTTCGCCGCCGCCGCGCCCTACTGCCGGATCGACATGAACCCGCCCCCCGGCGCCGAAGGCGGCGACCCCTCTCTCGACGCCATTTTTGTCTCTCCCCACAAGTTCATTGGGGGGCCCGGCTCGGCGGGGGTCCTGGTCTTCAATCGGCGCATCTATCGACCCGAACTACCGCCCAGCGTCGCCGGCGGCGGCACGGTTCTCTACGTCGGCCCGCAGGGGCACGACTTCGCCGTCGACATTGAGGAAAGGGAGAAAGCCGGCACTCCCGGCGTTCTCCAGACACTCAAAGCCTCTCTGGCTTTCGCGGTCAAGGAAGCGGCCGGCGTGGAGCAGATCGAGGCACGTGAACAGGTGTTGCTGCGGCGAGCCCTCGATCGCTGGTCGAAGAACCCCGGTATCGAGATTCTGGGCAATCCGGATCCGACCCGCCGCATCGGCATCGTCTCCTTCAACATCAAGACGCCAACCGGGAGCTACCTCCATCCGAA
>JALXCG010000168.1 GCA_026991065.1 Gemmatimonadota bacterium
GCAACCGATCGTGTCCCATCTGGCGTCGCAGATATCCGCCCAGGCGCTTGAGCGCCAAGCGTGGGTGGCTGCATCTGCCGTGCGACCAGCCACCGTCGCCGACCACCAGGCCGGCGCAGCGCAGCCGCTCCAGGATCCTGTCCACGGTCGCCGGAGGGCGATTGGAAGCGGCCGCCAGAGCCGTGGCCGGGAACCGCGCGGGAGCCAGGGCGAGAAACTCGAGGATCTCCCGCTCTTCTGCGCCGACGGTTGCAGCGCGCGCGCGGAGGTATGCCAGGAAATCGGCCGCCAACTCTCCCCGAACACGCTCCGGCTGTCCCAGCAGGGCGATGAGATGTCGCGGGTTGCCGCCGCTGACTTCGCTCCAGAAGTCGTCCTCGACGCTGCCGCGGCGGGGGCCGAGTTGATCGATCGCCAGCGCTCGCACAGCCTCTCTGTCGAGCGGTTCGAGGGTGAGGATCTGTGCTGTGGCACCGGCGACTGTTGGCGCAGCGCTCTTCGAGGTCAGCAGGTGGTCGGTCACCAATACCAGGGGCAACTCGGCGGTTGCCGCCGCGCACTGGGTGATCACCTCCTCGGCGTCGGGGTGGCCGCTGCTCTCCAAACCCAGCAGCACCGCTTCACCGGCACGGCCCCGCTCCTCGACGATGGCCAGAAGCTGGTCCATCGGATCGGCCATCGGCGCGACGTGATCGCCGGTCTCCAGCGGCGCACCCAGGGCGGCCAGCGGCTGCGCGCCGGTCGCGCCGCCGTCGAGTCGGCACCAGTAGGCGAGGCCGTTCTCCTCCTGGGCGCTGAAGATCGCCTCGCGCAGCAGTCGGCTCTTGCCGCACCCGGGCGCCCCCTGAAGGAGTAAGGTGGTTCCGCGACCGCATCTGCCGGCCTCGCGCCGGGCCGACGCAATCGTTGCCAGAAGCTTGTCGCGGCCCACAAAGGTGGCGTCCACCACCGGCGGCAGCGGGGGAGTGCCGGGCATCGCCTCGCGCGCCACTAGTGCCGTGGCGGGCCGCTGCGCGGGGTCGGGCATCAGCAGAGAGCAGAGCCAACTGCTCCAGCGCTCGCTCTCCGCGCCTTCAACAGAGCGTGCCACCGCCGTCGCTGCCCGGTTTCGAATCTCTTCCGCCTCTTCCAATTTCTCGCGGGCGATTCTCTGCCCGCCACGCTCGCGAAATGGCAGCGTTCCGGTGAGCAGATGGAGACCGAGCAGACCGACAGAATAGAGATCGGTTCGGGCGTCGACCTCAGCGCCACGGAGCACTTCCGGCGCAACGTACGGCAGCGTACCGAGGATCTCCGTGGGGCGTTCGCCGACGCGCCGGCAGAGACCCAAGTCAACCAACTGCATGGCTCCATCCGCCGAGCGGATCAGATGCTCCGGCTTGAGATCAAGATGCACCCACCCGTGTTGATGGAGTTGCGCCAGCACAGCCAAAAGGTCGCCCAGAATGCGACTCAAGTCCGCGGTGCTCTTGATCGCTCCCGGTTCCAGTGGTTGCCCTTCCGCCCAGGTTCGGGTCAGCGCGGCGCGCCCGGTGCGGGTGTGGCCGTAGGCACGCGGCGCCGGTAGCAACGCATGCCGCACCTCGCGCAGAATCGCGAACTCATGAGCGATCGCGGAGTCGTGCTCAGCGCCCAGGCTGCTCTTCAGCGCCACGACCTCGCCGTTCGCGCGGTCCCGCACTCGCTCCAGCAGCGCCATGCCGCCGCTGCGCTGCCAGCCGAGATCCTCGAAGCGATCCATGCCCATGCGGCCTACCTCCCGCCCGGTGCCGCTGGAGCCATCCCGAGCCGGTTGCGGCGCTTGCCGGGGGCTTCCGTTGCGAGTACTTCCTCATAGAGCGACCGGGTTCGGTCCAACATAGCCTCCCGCGAGAACTCTTCTACTCCTTTTTGCGCTGCTTTTTCCATGGCATCCAAGTCGATCGCCGGCGAGAGCAACCCGACCACCTGGGCGGCGAGATCGGTGACGCTGCCCGGGCTGAAGGTCGCTCCACAGCGGCTCTGCGCGACCAGATCGGCGACGCCACTTCCGCCGGCACCGATCACGGGACGGCCACTGGCCAGAGCTTCCAGCGCAACGAGGCCGAATCCTTCGCTCGCTCCCGGCAGGATCACGCAATCCGTCGCCGCATAGAGTTCGTGCAGTCCGGCACCCGTCACCTCGCCCTGCCAGTGGATGGCCGCGCTGACGCCCGACTCGGCAGCCTGTCGCCGCAACCGAGCCTCCTCCGGTCCGTCGCCGGCAATCAGCAAGCGCAGGTTCGGTAGCTCCCGGCGAGCGAGCGCCAACGCCGGAAAAAGTAGTGCGACCTCTTTCTCCGGCGCCAGTCGTCCAACAAAGGCGATGGCTCGGGTCGCGGGGTTCAGGCCGAGGCGCGAGCGGAGCGCCGCGCGTTGCCGGGCGTTGATCCGCTTGAAGCGCGCCAGGTCGATGCCGTGGGGAATCAGTTCAACGTTGTGGACTCCCAGGCGTCGGCGCAGGCTCCGCCGCACCGCCGGGCTCGGCGCGATCCAGCGATCGGTGCGGAGCGCCAGCCAGCGATCCGGCAGAAAGTGCTTGTAGGGCCGTGGGCTCCAGAGGTTGTGCTGAGTGACGACGAGGCGCGGCGTGCCGCGCGCCCCCGCGGCGATCCGCCCCCACAGGCTGGCGGAGAAGAGGTGGGTGTGGAGCAGTGACGCCTTCTCCTCCGTGAGCCAGCGCCGAATCGAACGCACCGCGCCGCCGCCGATGCGGCCCTCCATGCCGAAGTCGACCACGGAAAACCCCTCTTTGCGCAGCCGTTCTCCAACAACTCCCCGGCGCCGCAGGCACCCCACCACGACCCGCCACGGCGGCGGCATCCCCGTGGCCAGCGCCTCCACATGGAACTGCGCGCCACCCAAATCCAGGTGGTCGATCAAGAGGGCCAGCGTGGTGGTGGATGACATGAATCAGCGGTTGGGAAGAGGGGCATCGGGGGCAAAAAAGGCGCGTACCGCGGCCGAATCCGCTGCCGCGGCGTCGGCAACAGTGCCATCGAAAGAGACCCCTCCCCGCTCCAGAAAGAGGATGCGATCGGCGATGCGGCGAATGCTCGCGATTTCGTGCGTAACCACCACCAGGGTGGTCCCGAGTTGCCGCCGCAGGTCGAGCAGGAGCAGGTCGAGTTGGCGTGCGGTAACCGGGTCCAGGCCGGCTGACGGCTCGTCGCAAACCAGGAGCGGCGGGTCCAGAATCAAGGCGCGTGCCAACGCGGCGCGTTTGCGCATGCCGCCGGAAAGCTCGGCCGGGAGGTAGTTCCCGGCCGCCTCCAGGCCCACTTGGGAGAGCCGTTGCTGAACCAGAGTCCGAACCACGGCCGGTGGCAGAGAGGTGTGCATCTCGAGTGGCATCGCCACGTTCTCGGCAACGCTCAGAGAACCGAGCAGGGCACCGTTTTGAAACAGAAACCCGACCCCCAATCGGGTTCGGTTCAGGGCCTCTTCGTCCAGCTTGGTGATCTCCTGCCCGCGAATGGAGATGCGCCCGGCACTGGGCTCGGACAGGCGCAGCATGTGCTTGATCAGGGTCGACTTGCCGGAGCCGCTGCCGCCCAGAATGACACGGATCTCGCCGGGGAAGACCTGAAACGAGACATCGTGTAGAACCCGGCGCTCGCCGTAGCGGGCTTCCAGGTTTTCGACGCGTAGAATCGGCTCCGGCATGCTGCCTCTCAATTCAGATAGAAGAGGAGTCCCGCCACGGCATCTGCCACGATGACGGCAAAGATCGACGAGACCACCGCTGCTGTCGTGGCGCGGCCCACGGCCTGGGCGCCTCCGCGCGCGCGGAACCCATGAAAGCTCCCGAGGAGTGTGATCAGCCAGGCGAAAAACACGCTCTTGATCAAACTGGCCAATAGATCCCAAGTGGTAACCGCGGAGGCCAGTTCCACGAGAAAGGCCTGCGGCGCAAGGTCCAGGTAGAACACCGCCGCCAGCAGGCCGCCGGCAGTGCCGATCGCGATCGCCAGCAGCGCCAGCAAGGGCGTGACCAGAGTCATGGCCAAAAAGCGTGGGACGACGACGAAACGCACCGGATGCAGGCCGAGGCTGCGCAGCGCGTCCGTCTCCTCCGTCACCACCATGGTGGCGATCTCGGCGGCGACCGAGGAGCCGCTGCGCCCCGCCAGAACAATCGCCGTCATCAAGGCGCCCATCTCGCGCGCCATGGCGATTCCAATCAGGTCGGCAACAAAGATGTTGGCGCCAAAACGTCGCAGCTGCGCGGCCGACTGCAGTGCCATCACCAACCCGATCAAGAAGGCAATCAGGAGCACCACGCCGAGCGCGTCGACCCCCATCGAGACCGCTGCCGAAGTGACGGCACCGCGCCGCGAGCGCCCTTTTCCGAGCAGCGCGAGCCCACTGAAGTAAAAGACATTGGCGGTGAGAACCAGGGCCTCCAGCACGGCTTCTCCGGCCGCCAGTCCGGCGCTTCCGGCGGCCGCGAAGAGATCCCCAATCCGCTGCAGCGGTGTGCTCGCAGCGGGGAGATCGGTGGGTGTCTCGGCGACCCTGCCCGCGGCTTCGAGGGAGGGCGCGAACTCCAGCCAGCGGGTGCGCAGCTCCGCCGGAAGCGCGCAGAAATCAGGGGCCGTGATCGAGGTTCCGAGCTGTTTGGCCAGCAGCAGCAACCAGGCGATCCCGGCGCTGTCCAACTCCTGCACTGCGCTGAGGTCGAGCGCGGTAGCCTTCCGCGTGGCGCGCCGGCGCCAGGCGCGGTCGAATGTGCCCACCGTGTTGCGATCGATTCGCCCCGATGGCTTCACTCGTGTCCCATCAACGACCAGGTGGGCCGGAGAGTGCCCGCGGTCAAAAGACATGGGTCAGCCTCAGGCGCGCTGAACCCTCGACCAGAGCCTCCTCCGCCACTGCGGGATCATTGAGATAGCGCAGCGAGTAGTAGAGCGAGATGCTCTTGGTCAGACGGAAATTGATCGTCCCCTCCGCGTCCACAATGTTCTTGCCTCCGCCCTGCGGGAGCAGAAAATCGAGATCAGCACCGAGAAGGATCCGGCGCCCCAGCCGTCCCGAAAAAACCACCGATTCTTCGATTCCGTAAAGGCTGCTCGAGTGCTGTTCCATATAGAAGTTGGCGTGCGCGGGGTCGGTCAGCAAGGTGTCGGCACCTACCGCCGCGAGGAGTTCGTCAGTGGGAGTGTCGGCGGCGAAGACTGAACTGTTGATGGTCTGGCGGAAACCATAGCCTGTGCGCAGGAAAAGGCTGGAGCGCTCGGTCTTCATGGCCACCAGATTGATGCCCACGCCCTCCTGAAGAGTCAGCGGCAGGCCTCCCGGAGAGAGACGCACTTCATCGGCAACGCCGTAGTCTTTCACCCGATTGTCCCGATCGATCTTCATGAACTCGACCGGTGAATCCAGGTAGACGCGTCCCGGAAGCGCCTTGTTTTCGACGAAGAGGCGCGCGTACAGACCCACGCGCCCACCCAGCTTGCGGACGCCCACGGCGCGTGCCAGGAGGCGATCGGTGAGGATGCGCCAGCCTACGTCTTGCACATGAGTCAGGCCCTCCTCCAGAAGAGAGCGGCAGGAGAGTGAATAGTGCTCTGAATCACTGGAGAAACGCAGCTCACCGGTCCCGCTGAACGAAAAGTCCTTGCGGGATATCCCTTCGGCGCCGCCGGTCTGATGGTCGAGCAGGAGATTGGCGTGGGTGGCGGCGTAGAGCACGCCGGCTTTGCCGCGCTGTTCACCCGGCAACAGTTCGGTGCCGGCGCCCAACAGATTGCCCGTCACCGGGTCGATGACCAGGCTCAGATGGGTCAGCTCACCGGGCAGAAGGCGTACCGTCGTGAAGTTGACAATGGTGCTGTAATCTTCGCCCACGGGGATGATTTTGTAGAGCCCGGGCCGCAGCAGCCAGGTGATCTGATGCTCGCCGAGAACCTCTTCCGCGGAGCGACCGACGCCAAACGTCGAGTAGCTTGGCAACTGCACTACTTCGTAGTTGTAGCCGATTGTTGTTCTGGTTTCGTCGATACCGCGGATCACCAATCCCGACCAATCGGCGTCGACCACCGTGGCATTCCCCGCGCGCACCTCGACAGTACGCTCCAGTCGCTGTGTGAGGTCACCGGAGCCCCAGCGCACGGTGTAGGTTCCGGGAGTGAGGACCACGCTGTGCCCCATGCGCTGCACTTTGAGCATCTGCGTGCCCTGATAGACGGAATACGCGGGTTCGTAGTCGGGGTCGGTCATTGCCGGAAGGAAAAGTGTGCCTTTTTCCCACGGAATGACTTGGGCTTCACGGGCCAGCTGCGTGAGGGGATCCGGCATCTCCCAGCTTGCGGGACCGGCAGAAGGAGTCGCCAGCAGGAGTCCGAGAAGGATTGTGCCGGGAACAGTCATGGAGATCATGATCCCTCCTCCACCGGTGCAGTGCGTCGCGACGTGGGCAATGGGATCAGGCGATAGCCCTCCTGCGGGGTCCCGGTCGAATCCGCCGCGGCCGGCGCAATCCACGGCATCTGCGCCGGAATGTCGAAGGCGGACCAGATTTTTGCAATGAAGATTGCCGTCTCCTCCTCCAGGATCGTGGAAATCGTCTGCGCGAAAAAAGTCATTGAACCACTCTGTAGATGAACCCTGCGGTCAAATGCGTGGCGCGCCAGAAGTGCGCCGTCGGTGCGGCGCTGCAAACGCATCTCCATGGCGAGGTGGGCTCCCCCGTAGTCGCCATTCTCGAAGCGCTCAAGGGCGCTCAATTCGCCACGGATCTCGAGATCGGGTTGCTCATCGATGAACTGTCGCCGCACCTCCTGAAAGATCCCGGCGGCGGAGAGGTGGCGGGCAACGACGTCACTCACCATGGTGCGCGGGGGGATCGCCCACTGGTGCAGGCGATAGTAGTTCAGCCGGTTTGGTGAATAGCGGTAGACAATGCGGGTTCGATCAAGAACGCGCGGGAAATGGAAATCCCGCACCCGCACGCGGTAGGGGAGCGTCTTGACACTGTCCGGAACAATCGGCACCAGGGTTGCTTCGTGGTCGATCAGATAGAGCGATGGCGATGCCTGGTGTGAGGAGAAACCGGCGCACCCACTGATCGCCACAACACCCAGGGCCAGTACCATGACGAGACTGGAGAATTGCTTAATCATCTACTGATCCGCTTCCCATGGAGCGTCGATCTCCTGCTCACGGCCGCCTCGCAGGATGCGCGAGGGGTCTTCGGAGATGCGACGGGAGAACTCGTTCATGTGATCCGCGCTCTCACGCAGACTTTCGGTTGCCCGGAGAATGTCCTCGCGGCTTTGCAAGAGGAGTAGGTCCATGTGCGTGAATGCAGCGCCCGCGTCGACCAGGGTCTTTTTTGCAGCCAGCCCGAGGGAATCGAGATGGGCGGCACGCAGATCGCTGCTGACCGCTGCCAAGTTGTCCAGCGTCGCGGCGAGCGATGGGTTGGTGAGGAGCGCATCGGCGTGCGCCAGAAGTTCCGCGGTCTGTTGTACCGCTTGGTCGGAGTGGCCGGTTAACTCGTCGACGTGCCCAAGGACCAGGCTCAGGCTATCGGTCAGGGTTTGGATGTTGCTGAGAAGGGTGGTCAGATGGTGGCGGTTTTTGGTGTCGACCACCCCGGCCAAGCCCTCAAGAACACGGTCGAGACGGTCCGCGATGTTCTCCGCGCGCTCGCCGATCTCGTC
>JALXCG010000169.1 GCA_026991065.1 Gemmatimonadota bacterium
CGATTCCGCTTTCGCCTATGCCCTGGGCGAAACCAACGGGCTCGAACTCTTCTCTCTGCGCGAACCAACCACACTGTCGCGCGTCGCCATCTGGGAACAAGCCGATCGGCAATGGCGCGATCTGGCCGTGGTCGGCTCGTACGCCTATTTGGCCGAAAGTTGGGACAATGGCCTGGGTGGTGGACTCCGGATCCTGGACCTGACCACCCCAACCCGTCCCGTGAGCATCGCCTTCCTGCCCCTCGCCGACGAAACCAACGCAGTGGCGGTGGAGGGAGGCGTGGCCTTCGTCGCCTTCGGGCTGGAACTGGCGGCGATCGATGTCACGGTCCCCGCCGCACCGGTCCTGCTGGGCAGCTACACCGCCGACCGTCAGTTGCGACGCATTGCCCATCTCGCCACCGGCGGCGACCACGCCTATCTTGGAGGGGACAATCACGCCGCAACCTGCGAAGTGATCGATGTCAGCGATCCCAGCTCCATGTTCAGAGTGAGCGCCATCGACCTCTCTTCGTACCCCCTGGCGACCGTTCTGTATGACACGCTTCTCGCGGTCGCCACCTCCTCGACCGATATGCTCTTCGATGTCAGCACGCCCAAAACACCGCGCGAAGTTGGACGCGTGTTGATCGATCCGGGCACGCCCGCCGATGTCGCCCTGGCTTTGACCGATTCCACGCTCTACGGCGCGGCGGAGAGCGCCGGCTTGCGGAACACGGCCCTGACCGGGCTGGACTACCGTCCACGGGAACTGGATGCGCTGCGACTCTTCGGCGGGCGGGGGAGAGGAATTTGCGCCCGCGACTCGATCCTTTTCTGCGCCCAGGGTGATTCCGGTCTGAGCGTGGTCGACGCCCGATCACCTCGGGAGCTGCAGTTGCTTGGCGGCCTGGCAACAGCCCATACCAGCGTCGGGGTGACCGCAAGCGATCACTACGCTTACCTGGCCGAGGAGAGCGGCGGGTTGCGCGTGGTGGATGTCGCCGACCCGACAGCGCCGGTTGAAGTGGCGAGGCTGCTGCTGGCAAATGGCGATGTGCTGGCCGAGGCCGTCGCAGTGGAGGCGGGCCGCATCTATGTTGCCACCGCGGACAGCGGCCTCTGGATTGTCGACGGCACCACTCCGGAGGCACCGCAACTGCTGGGTGTCGCCCATTTCGAAGGCGACGGACAGGCGGTCACGGTGAGGGACGATCTCGCCTACGTCGCGGTCGGGTATGCCGGGCTCCGGATCATCGATGTCGGTGACCCCCAGGCGGCGGAGGTGGTGGGCTCGATCTACGACGACGACTACACCAGCGTCTGGGATCTGGCGCTCAATTGGCCGTTGCTCTATCTCGCCACCGGCGGTGTCGCGGTGGTCGATGTGAGCGATCCGGCCAACCCAGAGGAAGTCGGTTGGGGCAGGAACGCCAGCGGTGGTAGCTCCGCTCTCACGCTCTCCAGTTCCGGCTACCTCTACACCACCGACTACGTTTGGCCCGTCACCGTGGGAGTCTTCGACCTCTCCCGGCCGCTCCACCCCCGGGAGGTATTCCGCTACCAGGGTACCAGGGCCTGGGGCGCCCACCTGGCTGCCGCCGGCAGCACGGTATTCGTCCAGCACAACTGGCACGAGATCTCCAGCATCGACGCCCGGGTCGCGCCGCTTGCGGTGGATGGTCAGTGGGCGACCGGCGACCAGGTGCGGGACGTGGTGGTTGCCCATGATTACACCTACGCCGCCACCGGTCGCGATGGTCTGCGGATTCTCGACTGCACCACCCCGGCCGCGCCGGTCGAAGTGGGACACTACGCGCTGAACGATTCGCTTCTCGCCGGTGAAGAGGCATATGCGCTGGCCGTGATCGACACTGCCGCTTATCTTGCTTTGACTTACGGAGGGCTTCGCACTCTGGATATTGCTGATCCGAGCACGCCGGTCGCAACCTCGACCCTTGACTTCGGCGCCCAGGTGTTCGACCTGGCCCAGGCTCTTCCCTATCTCTGCGTGGCGTCGGAGGCGGGACTCGCCCTGGTCGACGTCAGCACGCCGTTGGCTCCAGAGTGGATCGGCAACGCGGAACTTACTGGACACGCCCGCCACGTCGCGGTCCACGATGGTTTTGCCTATGTCGCCACCCTCGATGCGCTCAGCGTAGTGACTCTCGCCGATCCCTATGCCCCCCTTGAAGTCGCCACCTACGGCCGCGCCGGCGACGACATCTACAGTGTGGAGACCGCCGGGCACTGGGCCTTTGTTGGGCT
>JALXCG010000170.1 GCA_026991065.1 Gemmatimonadota bacterium
GTGCCGCTGGGGTCGGCCGGCGGGCTGCCCACCGGCGTGCAGGTGATCGCTCCCCCGGGCGCGGATGCGCGCAGCATCGCCGTGGCGGAGCACCTGGAAGCGCTGGGAGATCCCCGCGCTCCCGCCGGTTACCCGGCGCCGTAGAACTCCGCGATCCGCGCCGCATGGCGCCCGAACGACCAGTGCTCATCGCGCAGCAGCGTCGCCGCCGCCGCCGCGTTGCCCGCTTCCAGGTGGGCGATGAAGCGCTCATGCTCGCGACAATTCTCTCGCTCCCACTCCTCCAGATAGGCGTGCCGTGGAAAATCGTAGAGGCGCTGCTTCGACCGCTCCAGCAGCCGCAGCAGCTCGCGGTTTTCCGATAGCTCCAGAAAAACCCCGTGGAACTCCAGGTTGAGCTGGTAGTAGCGATCAAACTCCGCCGCCGCCAGGGCCTCCAACTGGGCCGCATTGAGCGCCTTCAGCCGGGCGATCTCGGCCGCCCCGAGGCGCTCCGCCACCCGCTCGACCGTCGCTCCCTCGAGGGCGCCGACGATCTCGTAGAGATCGCGCACCTCGGCCAGCGTCAGTTTTCGCACCACCACCCCGCGGCGCGGCTGAATCGTAACAAAGCCTTCGCTTTCGAGCTGAATCAGGGCATCGCGCAGCGGCGTTCGGCTGACCCCCAGCTTGCTGCTGATGTGGTTCAGGTCGATCGCCGCCCCCGGCGCCAGGCGGCCCACCCGCAGCTCCTCGCGCAGGTGGGCATAAAGCTGCTCGCGCAGCGATTCGGTGTGGATCATTCGCTTTCGCCTCGCAACGCCGCGTATTTCTCCAGAAAGCGCTCCGGCAAGCGCAGCGCATCGCGCCGGAACGGCTCCGCCAGCACCTCCTCGCCGCCGCGAATCACCGCGTCGATCACGCAGGGCGCCCCGCACGCCAGCGCCTCGCGCAGCGCATCACCAACCTGGTCGCGGTGGGTCACCCGGAACCCGCGCGCGCCCATCACCCGGGCCAATTCCGCGAAATCGGGATTCTGGCGCAGCTCGGAGCCGACAAAGCGGTTGCCATAATAGTCGATCTGATTCTTTTTCTCCGCCCCCCATTCATGGTTGTTGGCGACAATCGCAATCACCGGAATCTGCTCCCGCACCGCGGTCATCACCTCGGCGATGCCACTGATCCCATACGCGCCATCTCCCTGGAAGCAGACCACCGGCACCTCCGGCCGCCCCACCTTTGCCCCCAGGGCGGCGCCATAAGCAAAGCCGCAGTTGCCCCAACTGAGCGCCGAAAGATGCTGCCGCACGCCATCGAACTTGAGATAGGCGTTGGCCATCGACGCATTGTTGCCAATATCGGTGGCCACAATCGCTCCCGCCGGCAGCGCCCGCGCCAGTTCCTGCAGCAGCGCCCGCGGATGCATCGGCTCGTCGCGCGCCGCCGACCAGCCGGACAGCTCCTTCTCCCAGATCTGCCGCTCGCGCGCCACATCCCGCCGCCGTGCCTCGGCCTTCTCCGCCCTTGCCGCGCTCGTGGCCGTGCTCCCCGCTTCTGCCGCCCGGTCGGCGTTGTCCAGCGCCTCCAGCGCCTGCAACAGTTCCGCCGTGAAATCCCCGACCTCGGCACAGATCGGCAGATCCACCCGGCGACTGAGCCCGAGCACCTTGGCGTCCCGATCCACCTGAATCAAGCGCGCCGCCCGCGGCCAGTAGTCGATCTCATATTGCGGCAGCGTGCCGAACGGCCCCAGCCGCGATCCCAGCGCCAGCACCAGGTCCGCCTTGGCGATGATCCGCATCGCCGCCTTCGATCCGCAATACCCCAGCGGCCCCGCCGCCAGCGGATGCGCCGCCGGAAAACTGTCGTTGTGGAGATAGGAGTTGACCACCGGCGCGCCGAGCCGCTCCGCCAGCGCCACCACCTCCTCCAGCGCATCCCCCTGCGACACCCCACCACCGGCGACAATCACCGGATACTCCGCCGCCCGCGCCATTCGCGCCGCCTCCTCCAGCGCCGCCCGTGGCCCCGCCCCGCGACCGATCCGCGGGGTGGCGTAGATCTCATCCTCGCAGACCCCATAAAAATTGTCGCGAGGAATGTTGAGCTGCGTCGGCCCATTCTCCAGCTTGGCCATGAAAAACGCCCGCCGCGCCAGTTCCGCCATCCGCTCCGGCCGGTTCACCCGCACCTGGTACACCGTTGACCGGGCGAACATCGGCATCTGATCCAGCTCCTGAAATCCGCCCGTGCCGATCCCCATTGAGC
>JALXCG010000171.1 GCA_026991065.1 Gemmatimonadota bacterium
GGCCCGAGCCTACAAAAGCGGCATGAACCCCAGCCCGGTAGCGACAGGGGTGTTCGTGATTGATCTGCCGGATGTGGCTGAACCCCAGATTTCTCCGCAGCAGGGCATTTACCCCATGCCTGAGCCGGTTACGATCACCTGTTCTACGCCAGGTGCCACGATATACTACACACTCGACGGCACAATTCCGGATCAGGGATCATCTCAGTATCTTGGTACCTTTACGGCAAATGCGACGTTGACCATAAAAGCGCGAGCATACGCGGTGGGCATGGATCCGAGTCCCGTCGCAACAGTAACCCTGACGATTTTGCCCGGGCTGGTGGCCTACTACCCGCTCCAGGGGAACGCACACGATGTCAACGGCGGTCATGACGGTACCATGTACGGCCCGGTGAATGCCGAGGATCGATACGGCAACCCTCAAGGTGCGTTGGAGTTCGACGGCATCGACGACTACATTGAACTGGCCGACGAATCCAGCTTCGATCTTACCGACTTCACGATCTCCATGTGGGTCAGGATAGAAACGTTGCCCATCAATCCGGGACCCCACTCCCCGGGGAAATACACACTGATCAACAAGGGAGCGGACCTCGGGAACTTCACGTCGTTTCTGGCGCATTTCGGTGGTGCATCCTATTGCAGCCCCGACTATGCACACAAGACGTCTCAGGGCAACTGGTCGGACACGTGCATGGATGCGCGAATCAACCTCTATAACTGGTACCACGTGGTCATGACGAGGGATACCGAGGTACACTACTACGTGAACAGTACTCTCATGTGCACCAGTTCGGGCATGCCGACGCCCTTGCAAAACGACGACAACGTCTTGATCGGGAAACTCCGGGGGGTGATCGACGAGTATCCTCTCAAGGGATTCCTCGATGACATCCGTTTCTACGACCGGGCTCTTTCGAGCACGGAGATCCAGCAGCTCTACGATGCGGAGCAATAGGAAAGAAGCTCAGCGATGAAGCGAGACCGGGAGCGGTAGTAACATCGTTGAGCCGGTCGATCGTGCACTCCCGGGACGACATGGAGGGTCTCGCGATCTCTTCGGTCTCCCGCGGGGTGGTCTCGGCGGCCACTGCACCCGCCGGCGCGCGGCACCCGCAATGGGCGGCGCAACTCCAAGCCGCGCGCGGTCGGTGGACCGCAGGTGTGGACCAGGTTGACCGCGGCGGTTGTCTCTTCGGGTGCAGGAGCGATTTCGCCGCGAGTCAGCGACAGCAGTCGATGACCGTACCGTTGCCGTCGCCGCTGGAGCCGATGCCGGAGGCCTTGACCGTGAATCCGTCCCCCTGGACCTCGACATCCACCAGCGGCGTGCCCCACCCGTAGCTGTAGCTCATCACGCAGCAGTTCCCATCCTTCTCCACCTGGCAGTTGACGGTGGCGGACCCCAAGGACATCCACGCATCGCAGGTCTCCATGCAGAGCACTTGCTCGCCGTCGCAGATGGCCTTGACGTCGGCGGTGATTCGCCCACGGGTGGAGCCCCAGAGCCAGGTGATGCGGAGGTTGAGAGCGCCGGTCGATGCAGCGATGCCCGGACTCAGGTCCTCGACGTAGGAGGCGCTGGAGAGGATGTTGTCCCAGACCATGGCAACCGGATCAACAATGGCGACAGTGCCGATGGAGCCGTATTGGGATGAGGACCATTCCAGCCAGTAAGCGTCCTGGCCAATTTTGATGGCGTCGTCGATGGCGCGGGCCCAGCGGGCGCGCGCCGCATCGGAGATGGCCGGATCGGTGGAGATCTGGGCCAGGGAGACCGATGAGGGATCGGCGAAATCGCCGGTGGCGGTGTAGTCAAGGGCGGTGATGAAGTCCACCGCGCGCTGCCGCGTGGCCTCGTCTGCGATGGGACCGAGGTAGTAGCCACCGGTGACGATCGCGGTGTTTCCGAACTGGGCGTTCCACTCGATCACGCCGGCCACGAGATCGTCTACGCCGGACTGGAGGGTGGGCACCCCGGAGATGTTCAGCTCTTCGAGGTCGGTCCAGGTGACCGCCGATGACGGGGCAGCGAGCGTGGTGAGAGCGGAGGCAATGAGCAGGGCGTGCTTGAGGGGTGCGATGTGCATATCGATCTCCCGGTGGAGAGGGGTGTGAGAAGGGTTCGGGCTCGGAAGGCCCGGAACGCGCTCTCAAGAAAAGCAAGAGCGCACTACTTACCCCTTGGTAGCCAGCCGGGGCCCCGGTCTTGGAAAAAATTCTCGTCCAGATCCTTAG
>JALXCG010000172.1 GCA_026991065.1 Gemmatimonadota bacterium
CTCTGGTGGGGTTCCGGGGTGCCGCCGGTTCCTACTTCCGCCTCGGCTACGAAGGCCGCAGCCCCGGCTCGCGCGAACTGACCTCGGGCGCGCTGCTTTTTGGAATCACCGGCGCGGGTCTCAAGGGGTGGGAGTCGATCGCCGTCGGCCCCTCCTATACTTCGGTCGATCGCACCTCGCGACGCTGGATGGAGCCGGATGGGAACCATGGGGGGCGTTATGCCGTGGATCATTTCAACGAATTCGGCGTGGCTGTCGACGCCCAGATCCTGGGCAATCTCCAGGTCCTGGGCATGGGGCTGCACCTGGTCGGCAATCTCAGCTCCCACGGCAGCTTCGCCGGGGTTCTGCTGAGTGCGCAGCTCGGCAAGCTGCGGTAGGTGTTGCCGCCGCCGCTGCTCTGAAGTGGCGGCGGCGGGGCGGGCCGCCGGCGGCGATCACCGGTGCGTCAAATGACGCATCGATGTGACCCAGGGGTCACTTCCCGTGGCGGCGGGCCGCGGCGCGATGCCGTGCGCTTTCCACGCGGGGCCGGCTACTGGATGGGGCTCAGGATCACGTTGGTGGTCTGCCCCGCCTGCACTCCCTGGAGCCAAACATTCTCGCCCCGGGCGCCGGCCGGCACCGGCATCTCCCACTGCACGAAACCGCCGGCGTCGGTCTGCGCGGCGGGAAAGAGCGCCCGGGCGTTGGCCAGGTCGAGCGTGACCCCGAGCGGAGGCGCCGGTGTGCTGCCGAGACCGGTGAGGGAGTAGGCGATCCAGGCCGGGGCGTTGGGCGTGGCGAAGCGCAGCACCAGCTTGCCATCCTCGCCGACGGTCAGGGGGAGCGGCTTGGCCATCAGGTGGAAGCGCGGCGCGAGGTCGTAGAGGTAGCCGCCACCGGGGGCGAGGGAGCCCGGCAGACTCTCCAGATAAGCGCCGGTGATCAGGGTTGTGCCATCCAGATCAACCCCTTGGCCAAAAAGATCCCAGTTGCCGAGGTCGCCGGGGTTGAGCGGTGGCTCGGCGATCCAGGTGCTGCCGCTGCGGCGGAACGGGTGCACCGCGCCCTGGTGGTTGCCGAGCAGGTCGTAGCCGCTGCTGGCGATCACCGCCAGGTCGCCGTCAAGCGCCAGCGCCTGGCCGAAGGTCAGGCTGGTGCCGGGATGGGCGGACTCCAGCTTGGCCGTCTGCTGCCAGGTGCCGCCACTGTCCAGAAATGTGTAGGCGACGCCCAGGCCGTGGGTACCGCCACCGGTCTTGCCCGGGGAACCGACCAGGAGCCACGGCAATTGAAGCGCCACCGATTCCCCGAACCAGGCGTTTTCCTCGAAGTCGGCGGCGCGCAGCTTCTGGGTTTCGTTCCAGGTGCCGCCTTCCAGCGCAAAAGTATAGACCGCGCCGATGTAGGCCCGCACATCGAACCCCACCGGGTCGCCCTCGCCGCGCGCGCCGACGGCGATGGTGTTGCCGTCGATGGCGACCGCGGAGCCGAAGAGATCGTAGCTGTCTTTGTCGGAGGCGCTGAGCTGCTGCTCCAGTTCCCAGGTGCCGCCCTGGTGGTTGAAGACCCAGGCGGCGCCGGCGGTGTTGTTGCCGCCCCAGCCAATGCCCGGCTGCGTCGACCACATGGAGCCGACCACCAACCGCTCCCCCTGCAGATCCAGCGACCAGCCGAACCAGTCATTGCCCCAGCCGGTGGTTGCTTGCAGTTTCTGCTCCTGCTCCCAGACGGTGCCGTTGCGGCGAAAGAGATAGACCGCGCCGATGCCGTCGCCGAGCGGGTCGGGCGCACCGACCGCCAGGCGGTCGCCATCCACGGCCAGGGCATGGCCGAAGGTGTTGAAGAGGACGCCATCAGGGGCGATCAGCTTCTGCCGCTTCTGCCACCCCTGGGCGGTGCGTTCGAAGGCATGGACTGAACCGACATAGTTGCTGCCCCCGATCGCGTCATCCGGGGCGCCGACGAAGGCCCAGTCTCCGCTGACGGCGACACTGGCGCCGTAGTTGGAGAAGGGCGCGGCATCCTCGACTGTGAGCAGCGCCGTGGGGGGCTGGGTGGCGGAACTCAGGGCGAGAGCGATGAGGGGAGCGGTGAACTGGAGCATGGGCGACAATCCTGGCAGGTGTGGCAGAAGGAAGGTGGAAGAACGATCGGGATGGACCAATGCCAGCAAATCCCGTGCCGCGGCCGCTGGGTGGCCGGAAGGGCGGCGTGGCCGGGCGCGGGGGCGGACGCCGGAGCGGGAGGGCGAAAAGG
>JALXCG010000173.1 GCA_026991065.1 Gemmatimonadota bacterium
GGCGATGGCTTGCTGATCCTGCGTTGCAATCGTGACGTTCACTTTCAGATTGATGACCGGATCCTCTTTGCACGGGCCGAAGAGCAGCCGGGCAACGCCGGTCTCCGCGCGAGCGGACGGGGAGAGCGAAAAAAGGCCGATGGTCCCCATGACAAGAGACCGCGAAATCCTACGAAACCGGTTTTTCATCAGAGGCCTCCTCGGTTGTGCGTGAAGCGGATTCCTGAATGCGGCGCAAGCGACGCAGGAAACTGTTGCGATGGATTCCCAGCAGTTGCGCGGCGCGCGCCTTGTTGCCACCGGTACGCCGCAGCGCTTCGGTGATCAGCGAAGCTTCAATCTCGGGCAGAGTCAAGCGTCCCAGGGCTAGCGTGGCGAACCGACTGGCGGGGGGCGGCGGCAGCAGGCGGGCGAGATCGGCCGCCCGCACCCGCGGCGCCTCAATCAGCACCAGGGCGCGCTTGACCAGATGCGCCAACTCTCTGACGTTGCCCTTCCACTCGCGCCGCGCAAGCTCTTCCAAAGCATCGGTGGCAAAGCTCAGGGTACGTCCCCCCGCCTGTGGCGCATACAGGCGCAAGAAGTGCTCGACCAGCAGCGGGATATCTTCGCGTCGCTCGCGCAGAGGCGGAATCCGCATCTCGATTGCGTTCAAGCGATAGAAGAGGTCGCGGCGGAAGCGCCCGGATTCAACCGCGCGCTCGAGTTCGGCACTGCTGGCGCTGATCAACCTGAAATCAACGAACTCCTCGTGCCCCGAGCCGACCGGGCGTACCCGGCCGTCTTCCAGCACCCGCAGAAGTTTTGCCTGAAGGCTTGGGTGCAGCTCCGCCACTTCATCGAGAAAGAGAGTGCCACCGTCGGCGAGACGAAAGAGCCCTTCGCGTCTTGCATGGGCCCCGGTGAAAGCACCACGGACATGACCGAAGAACTCGCTTTCCAGGAGATCCGCCGGCACCGCCGCGCAGTTCTGGGCGATGAATGCACCCTTCCGCCGCGGGCCGGTTGCGTGCAGTGCGCGCGCCACCAACTCTTTTCCAGTGCCGCTCTCGCCGACCAGCAGGACCGGAAAGTCGGTCGCGGCCACTTGTCGGATCTGTTTGAGCAACTGCTCCATCACCGCGCTGCGCCCGACAATCCCTTCAAAACTGGCCAGTTGACTGAGTTCGCGATCGAGGCGCTGGGCCCGCAGCGAGACCCGGGTGAAGAGGCGGGCGTTGTTGATGGCTCCCCCCGCCAGGCCGGCGAGAATCCCCAGGAACTGGGGCGCGTCGGCCGGAAAGCGGCGTCCCGACGGCAGCCGATCCACATAGAGCGCGCCAATCACCTCCTCCGGCGTCTCCACCGGAACACAGATGACGGAGCGGATCTCATGCAGATGAACGCTGCGGGCGGAGCGGAAGCGCCGGTCGAGCTGCGCGTTGGCTGTGACCACCGGGCGTCGCGCGCGCGCTTCTTCGAGAATGGTGGAAGAGAAGGTTTCGGCATGCTCCAGGGCCTCGGCTTCCAGTCCCTGCGCGGCCCACAAGCGCGGGCGCGCGGTGGTGCTATCGAAGAAGAAGAGCGCGCCCCGTTCAGCGCTGGTGTGGCCAATGGCGACGTCGAGGATGCGCTGGGCAAGCTGATCCAGCTCCAGGGTGGTGCTGATCTGCCGGGCGGCATCATAGAGACGCTCAAGTTGCCCGGATGCGGGCGCTCCGCCGGCAGCCGCAGACTGCACCGGCGGCGTCGTGCCGGGGTCAATGTCGCCCAGCAGAGCCTGCACGCGGTCCAGGTCATCGTTCGGGTCGGAGCCCGCAGGCGGCGGGGGTTTCAGCGGCTTATCGGTCATTTGCGTCGGCTCCCGACCCAATCAGCGGCCGCGGTGGGGAGGTTCGCAGCAGCAATGCTTGAGCTTCGATCCAGCGCGCTCGCACAGCTCTTGCCAAAACAATGCACTGCTCCAGGGCGTCGGCGCGGCGCTTTGGATCATGCGCCAGATGGGCCCGCTCCAGCCACGCGCAGGCGGTTTCGAAGCGCCCCGGATGGAGAGTGGCAAAAGCCTGGAGAGCCGCGCCGATCGCAGCGTCGGCGGCGTCGCCATCTCCCTCCCGCGCGAGGATGCGTGCCTCCACAATATGATACCACCCGGCAGGCTCCGCTTCGCTGGGCCGCGCTCCCAGAGCCGCGCGTGCCGCGGCCGGCGGCCCGGTCGCATCGAGCAGGATCTGGGCCGCCAATGCCACCCGCAGGCGAACGGCAATCGGTTCGGACTCGACCTGTTGCGCCAGTTCCCGAGCTTCCCGCACGTGACCGGCGTCGGCCGGTAGACGCCGAAAGAGCACATAGAGTTCGATCTGCCGCAGCGCCAGGCGCAAGCGCTCAAGACGCAGCGCCGGCGCTAGTGTGGCAGGCGGAAAACGCCGCGCGGTCTGCTGCAGAACCCGCTCGACACGGGCCAGAAAACCGGCCCGCAACTGCGCCTGGACCAGCCCCACGGCGGCATGCAGAAGGTCGGCCGCACGTCCCGCCCGGGTCGCCAGGGCCAGCGCCTCGCTCCAGTAGGCGGAGCTTTCACTCCAGCGTTCGGCGCGCATGGCGAAGACCCCCAGGTTGGCCAACGCCGCCCAGCGAATCTGCGGCAACTGCCGCTGCCGGGCGATCGCCAGGGCCGCGCGCAGGTGGTGATTGGCCGGCTCAAGCTGCCCGCTACTGTGAGCGAACACGCTGAGGTTCATGTGGGCGGCCGCAATGACGAAGGCGGCTCCGGCGCGTTGGGCGAGGTCGAGAGCGGTTTCCAGTTGCTCCCGCACCCGTGCCGTATCGTGTTGCCGCAGCGCCGCGATTGCCGCCAACTGCAGCGCGGTGCTCTGGTCCGCCGGGCGGTTTTCCGACTCCAGAAGCGCGGCTGCGCGCAGGGCTTCGCGCTGCCCCCGGTCCAGGCTCCGCGCCGCGATCAGCGCCTGCGCACGGTGCATCCGCAAGCGTCCCTCCAGCGCCGGATCAGCCAACTCCGCGGCGCTGCGCAAGCCCTGCTCGGCGTGTCGCCGCATCTGCTCCCAGCGCCCGGCGCGCTCCAGTTGACGCGCCATGTTGGTGTGATAAAGCGCCATCGCCCGGGGGGAGCGCAGCAGTCGCGGAATCGATTCGATCCAGGCCAGAGCGGCGTCGATGTGGCCGGCAAGTGCCAGAAGCGCGGAGAAGAGTTCGATTCTGCTCAGAAACTCCTCTTCATGCGCAGCATCCGGGAGGGTGCTCGGTGGCTCCGGCGAGGGCTCGTCGGCGATCACCGAGTAGGGCTCCAGAACACCATGTGCAGGGCCGCAATTTCGCCCGGAGCGCAGCCACCAGGCATGGGTGGCAAAGCGCAGAGCGGCCGCGTTTTCGCCCCGGTCCAGCATTTTCCGCGCGGCCCGAAACCAAACGCGCAGCGCCTTTTCTGGCTCTCCCGCCTCCTCCAGGTGCCAGGCGGCCAGCGCTTCGAAATGCCCTGCGTCGAGTGGTTCCGGCTCCGGCGAGGGACGCGAGCGGGCCAGGCGCGCATGTCGATCGCGGCGGCGAGCCGGGTCCGCGGCCGCCAGCGCCGCACCCCAGAGCGGTGGATTGACAAAGCGGTAACCGGGGCTTCCCGCAGTCGCGGCGGAGCCGCGCAGAATACCGGCGGCAAGCAACTCCGCCCGCAGCGTTGACTCGGTCTTCTGCCCGGTTTCGGGCGCCGGCTGCAGCCCGGCGATTCCGCCCTGCGCGACGTTCGCCGCGAACGCGCGCAACTCTGAACCGAGCGCGGCGATGCGGCGCTGTGCCAGCTCGATCGCAAGTTGACGCAGCAAAGAGATCCCCGCCTCGATCTTCTCCTCCACCAGTGGACACCAGGGATCGGGCGTGATCCGGGGCAGCCACGCCTGCCAGAGCGCGGCAGCGAAATCCCGCTGTCCGCCCGACAAGCCGATGAGCGCATCCGCCAGCCTCTGGGCGAGAGCCGTGGAACAATCGAATGCCCGCGCCACGCCGATGCTGAGATCGTCGGCCGTGATCCGAGGTTGCTTCCAGCCGATCAGCGCCAGGTCCGGTGGCGGGATCCAGCCGGAGCCCAGCACCTGGGTCAGATGTGCCAGGAGGGTCGCGGCGTCAGCGGGTCGATCCGCCGGCCGCGGGCTGACCAGGGCTGCCGCCAGATCGGCCAACGCGGGCGGCAGCGCCGGGCCGGCGAGCATGATCCGGCCGACCGCAAAAAGATCACTGCGCGGATCGGCGGGCCAACCGCATAAACGTTCGGGGGCAACAAAACCCTCGGTTCCACCCGCTTCGGCAAAAGCCGGCTGCTCACCAATGCGGGCCGCGAACTCGAAATCCACCAGCACCACCCGACCGCTTGCGGGCTCCACCAGAACGTTGTCCGGCTTGAGGTCCCCATGCACCACACCGTGCCGGTGCAGATGCACCAGCCCCCGCACCAGCCCGGGCAGCCAGACCCGAAGATCCTGAGTCGCCACGTCAAGTGCCGAGCCGGCCATCCACTCGCTCGCGATCCACCGGCATTCCTGCTGCCGCCACACTCCCAGCAGGGGAGCCACGAAGGGTGAAGCCACACGCCGCAGGGCGCGGGCCGCGCGCAACGCGCTGCGCCGATCGCGAACCAATTTCAGATGTGCCATCTTCCCGGTGCCGCCGAGCCGGGCCCGGTAGACCGGATGCGGCCCCTGTCGCAACTGCTCAATGAGCGCAAACTCCGGGGGAGGAAGGAGCAGGTGGCACTCCGTGCGATGCTGCATGCAGGTAAGCATAACCGGGAACCAGCGCCCGCGGCGGCAGGCAGCAGATTCTTGGTGCGCCAATCGGTGCGGGTGTATGGTTGCGTCCCTCATCCAGGATTTTACTCACCAGGACGGTTTGCGTGTCGGCGAAAACCAGCAGCAGCGATGCTGTCATTCAGTACCATGAGCGCACCAAGCACCATCCCCACCGCTATGCGCGCTCCGCCGGGGTCATGGATTGGAAGAATCAACCCAATCCATTCCGGCGCTACAATGGGGCCGATCTGCTGCCGCTCGAACTCGGCGCCAACGATCGCGGACTCGGTGCCCACGCGGCGATGGGGATCGACCCGCGCGTGATCAGCGATCTCTTTTTCTTCGGGCTGTCTCTCTCTGCCTGGAAAGAGGCCTCCGGCGCCCGCTGGGCGTTGCGGGTCAACCCCTCTTCCGGAAACCTGCATCCGGTCGAAGGCTATCTTCTCTGCGGCGCCGAAGTGGGCCTTGCGGGAGGGGGCGGCGTTTTCCACTACGCACCCCGGGAACATGCGCTGGAGCGGCGCGCCACACTCCCCCCGGAGATGGCCGCGCAGCTCTTTCAGGGCCTGCCGGATGGTGCCGTGGTCGTCGGGCTCACCGCGATCTATCTGCGTGAATCCTGGAAATATGGCGAGCGCGCTTTCCGCTACTCCCAGCTCGACCTCGGCCACGCGATTGCCGCGCTGACTGTGGCCGCGGAGCTGGTCGGCTGCAGCGCGCGCCTGCTGACCGATGTGGGCGACCCGTCGATCGCCCGGCTTCTCGGCGTTGCCGAGCAGGAGGGCCCGGGAGCGGAACGGGCCCAGGCGCTGCTCGTGGTCTGGCCGCGCCCATCCGGAGCCGCCCCGTCCACCTGGTCGGGCACGGCACCCGGGCTGCGCCTGGCCGGCATGAACCCCGCGGAGAAGGCGCCGGAGGATCCGCCAGCGGCGAGTGGCCCCGGGGCAACGCCGGACCCCGCGGCGGAACCCCGGCCGGAATGCCGTCTGCTCTTTCAGGGGCGGCCCAATCGCCTCTGCGAAACTGCGCATCCGTGGCCGGCGATCGGCGAAGTGCAACGCGCCACGCAGTACACTCTGGCTCCGGCCACGGCGGTGGCGGCGGCCGCATCCGCAACTGTCGACGGCGCTCCGCCAACCGGCAATACGTCTCCCCGGAGCGGTTGGTGGCGCCAGGTAGTCCGCCGCCGTCGCACCGCCCTGGCCATGGATGGCGAAACCGGTCTGGCGCATGCCGACTTTCTCGCCCTGCTGCACGCCTTGCAGCCCTCCACGGCCTGGCCGTGGGCGCCACGGATCCACTTGGCCTACGCCATCCATCGGGTCGAGGGGCTGGTGCCGGGGCTCTATCTCCAGCCCCGCGATCCGCGCGCCGTGGATGCGCTGCGCGACGCTCTCTCCAGCGATTTCGCCTGGGCTCCGGTGGCCACCGGCGACAGTGGCGCGTCCCTTTTCCTGCTGCGCGAAGCAGATCTCCAGGAAGAAGCCGAGGAACTCGCCTGCCACCAGCCGATCGCGGGAGCCGGGGCCTTCAGCGTTACCATGTTGGCGGAGTTCGAAGCGCCCCTGCAGGAGTTCGGCCCCTGGTTCTACCGGCGGCTCTTCTGGGAGGCCGGTTTCCTCGGGCAGATCTTCTACCTCCAGGCCGAAGTCGCGCGCCCGGCGGCCGCCGGCGGGGAGTCCATGACCCCGCCCTCCGGTCACCGCACCCTCCCCAAAGAAGCCGCACTCGCGGCTGAAGCGTGGCCGGGGATGCGCGCCACCGGTCTGGGGTGCTTCTTTGACGATGAAGTCCACCAGCTCCTGGGGATCGAGGGGCGCAGCCACCAGGTTCTCTACCAGCTCGCCCTGGGGCGCGCGTTGAATGACACGCGCTTGCGTACCATCGACGCCTACGCCCACCTGCAGCGCGGCGGCGGCAGCCGCAAGCGACGGGCCCCCGAGCGTGTCTGAGATTCCGCGACTCTGCCGCCGCGGCGTCAGGCTCCTCCTGCTGGCCGTCGCGGTCACCGGTGCCTGCGTGCCACGCGCGGCCGCCCAGGGCGACTGGGGTCCGGAACTGGTGCTCCGCGAATCGCCGGGCGTCACCTCCAGCATCGGCCTCTCCAACGGCGCCATCGCCGTCACCGGCGATGGCCGCGCGCACATCCTCTGGAGCGCCGAGGATGCCGAGAGCGGCGGCTTCCATCGCCACCAGATCTACGCCATCGAGATCGATCCGGATGGGCGACCGGGGGCTCCCGAGTTGATCGTCCCCTATCTCGCCTCCTACCCCGGGCAAACCGGCCTGGGCGCCAAATGGCCCACGCTCACCACCACCGCCGAGGGCGGCCTGGCGATGGTCTGGCACGACTACCGGGTGGACGGCATCAACAATGCCGAGATCTTCTTCAAAGAGCGGTTGCCGGGCCGCGCCTGGGATCCCGATTCCAGCGCCGACATTCGCCTCACCACCACTTTTCACCCGGAGACCCAGGGCGACAACGGTCTCCTGCCGACCATCCGCCGCGCTCCCGACGGCGCCCTGCGGGTTGCCTGGTACGACTACCGGTTCGACGGCAACAACGCCGAGATCATGAGCAAATCGCGTCCGGCCGGCGGTGTCTGGGACCTCACGCCGGGCGACGTCGCCGATGAACGGGTGACCGCCAGCAGCGGAAACTCGGTAGACCCCGACCTGGCCTACGCGGCCGACGGCACCGCCCACCTGCTTTTCAGCGACAACACAGAGGGCGTCTATGCCGTCTATCACGCCTGGCGCGCGGCGACCGCGGACCACTGGAGCACACCGGTCCCGATCACGCCGCCGGGCGTGTTGGCGCGCGCCCCCAGCATCACTGCGCGCGGCGCGGAGTCCGGCGCCGGCATGACCGCCGCCTGGGAGGATGCCCGCG
>JALXCG010000174.1 GCA_026991065.1 Gemmatimonadota bacterium
AATGGATGCCAGTGGGGATAGCGCACATCTCGGAAAGCCAACCTGGCTCGCATGGAGCAACTCCCGCATCGGGATATGCTGAACTTCCAATGCCATGTGGCGGCTTCTCCCAATTCGCGCAGACCTGTCGCCGGATACGCCGTCTAGTATGTGGCGTGCGCACGCCATCTCCTAGTGAAATCGGCGATCCTGTGAGGGTGAATCTTTGACCGACAGACTCTGTCCCCGCAAGCGTTCAATCCGCGATGTCCGCCACGGCCCCGTCGATGTCGGATCGGAGCGGCCGGTGAGCAAAAGGCTCTTTCCAGCGTCGGGCAGCGGATCGCGTCTCTCGCATTCTTGACTGAATGGCCGGGCGGCCGCAAGTTGCGCCGCGTCCCGCGCCGCCGCCGTTCGCAACGGGGCAACCGTGAGCCTCTTGAAGACCACTTTGGGCCTCTGCGCGCTCTTTGTCTCGAACCTTGCCTTTGCAGGTGTCACTTTGCCCGAGCGGATCGATGTGCCGGATGATGCCGCCGAGTATGTTTCGATCGAACTGCGCCTGGATGGGGATCTGCTTTACGACTACCACGGGCCGGCACCCGAGAATGGGTACGATCTCGTTGAGCAGATCGGCCACCCAGGCATGGTTGCCGGCTTCTACTGGAGCAACACGCACCACGACTGGGTGCCGGTCTATGGCACGTTGGAGTCGGTGCGGAGTGATGTGCTCCGGCTGGAGCGGGGTGAAATCGATCCGCCGGATCTGATTCTCGCGAAGGCGGGGAGCAGACTGTAGGAGCCTGTCGCGCATTGGCTTTCGAGCCCCGTGTTCGGGCCTGCTTCGAGATCAAGGCGCTGAGTCAGCAGGAAGGCTGGTTGCCTTTCAAGGACTTGGCAACGCAGAGATCGGAGCAGGGACGGATGCGGGGCGACGTGAAGACAATGCGCGACAGGCTCCCAGATTCGATCACTCCCGGCGAGGGCGAGGAGGTGCTCATCGGCATCATCGTGTACGAGGGCATCTGGGATCATGAGCTGGAGGAATGCGTGACCGGCACTCCAGTCAACTGCAGGGGCTGGAAATTCAAGCTCTTCTAGCTAGGTACAGATTCACCGATTCGATACCATCAATTGCGCCGGTGGCGCCCGCGTGCGCCGCCGGCTGCAGGTAGTGCCGAGCTGGAGCAGGGGTCGTGTGCCCGTGGCGTTCAGCGAGAGCAACATGCATCATCACTCCGAAAGGAACAGGAAATGCGTAGATCCCTCTCTTTGGTGTTGGCGTTCACGGCAGCGGTAGCGGTTGCGGACTCCGCGATTGCGGGAATCGCGGCTTGCGGCGCTCTCAAGCTGGAATTCAACCCGCGGGAGAAGGACTGTTTTCCCGCCGAGCCCGGTGATGTCAGGGTCTTGGTCCAGCGCAACGGAGATACTCTGGTGGATTTCCAGGGGCCGGCCCCGGAGGATCGCTACTACAGCACAGTCACTGGGGAAGATCAGTACGCTGGCTTCTACTTCCAGCCGGATCTCTGCAAGTGGCGTGTCTTCGTCGGCTCCAAGGAGGAGGTGATCGTTCAGCTCACGAGCGAAGAGGCCGGGACTCCGTACGAATACCCAAAGGGCGTCACCATCCAGATCGTGAGCGCCGCCACGGGCCAGACGGGTGCGGCCGCACACGCGGCGGAGGCCGGAAAAGATAGCCCCTCCAACTCAAAGTAATTGCGAGGACCGGCTTCGCCTTCGCCGCGTCGCTCACCCCCGTTGCATCAGCATCAACCCGATGACAAAGAGCAGCACGCAGACTCCGCGGCGAAAAGTCTGCTCCGGCACCTCGATGTGCAGCCGGTGGCCGATCCAGCCGCCCACGGCCACCGTGGGCGCCACCATCAGCGCCGCTTCCAGGCGCGGCGGCGTCAGCAGTCCCAACGCCGCGTAGAGAGGAATGCGCGCCAGCGTGATCGCCAAGAAGATGGTCATGAGGTTGGCTCGAAAAGCCTGCTTGTCACGCCCGGATAGTTGCTGATAGATGATCAGCGGTGGGCCGGCGATTCCGAAAAGACCGCTCAATGCACCGGTCAGAAGACCCACCGGCGGCACTGTCCACAGCGGCCACCGCCACGCCACGCCGCGTGGTACCAGCAGCAGCGCCGTTGCGACCACCAGCAGAGCCCCCCCAAGCAGGTGCAACCCGGCGGTCGGGTTGCCCACGCGCAGGGCGTAGGCGCCGAGCGGGAGCCCGAGCACCACCCCACCGAGCAGCAGCGCCACCTCGCGCCAGTGCACCCGGCGCCTCGCCGCGCGCACAATCAGCACCTCCGCCGGCAGATTCACCAGCAGCAGGAGAATCACAATATCCTGAAGATCCGGCAGCAGCAGCGCCAACCCGCCCACCGCGATCAACCCCGCGCCAAAGCCGAAGAGCACATAAACCGCCTGTGCCAGGGTCAGAACCGCGCAGGTCAAGGCATAGGCGCTCCAGGAATCGAAAATCGTCAACATCTTCGGCAGCCTACCAGAAGCGGTGATTCGCCAGGTGGGGCGGCGTGAAGACAATGCGCTGCAGCCTCCTCGGTTCCCGAACTGGTTTGCGGGCTTCAATGGTGGATGAAGGAGCGTGCAACTGCTCTGATCTCCACCGACTGTGAGGTCCAATTCCCGGACCCGATGCGGGTTATCATTTCCAGGTCGACACCGTCGCCCTGACAGCCCACGGAAGAGAGGGAATCCATGTTGCACCGCCTGTTTACTCTGACCATTCTCGAACGACTCGTCGCCACGGGGCTGGGAGGCCTCGCCGTCTCCAAGCCGGGGCGTTCATGCCGGTTTGCGGGGATCGCCGCGTTCAGCGCCCTGATCGCAGGGCCGCGGCCCTCTCAGGCCTTTGCCGGGAGCGTTTCTGGCGGAGGAGAGCCGGCACTCCACGCGATCTCGCTGAAGGGGAGCCTGATACCACCGATACGCGCGGACCTGGCGGAGGGCCACTGGGACGGCATTCCGCGGCCGCCGCACATGGTCCTGGTGCCCTCGGGCAGCTTCACCATGGGCGACGGCGTGGCGCTTTGCGGCGCTGATGAGCGGTTGGTCACGCTGACCCGTGACTTCTGGATCGGCCAGTATGAGGTGACGAACCAGAGTTATTTGAATCTGCTCCAGTGGGCGTATGACAACGGTTACGTGACGGCGACTTCCGCGTCGGTGCGGGATAACCTGGACGGGAGTAGCGAGGAGCTGGTGGATCTGGACAGCGAAGATTGCGAACTCGCCTTTTCCGACGGCGTCTTCACCCTTCGCGAGGCACACTACCCGTTGGTGTGGGGTTATCCGGATGGCTACGACCCGGCCGCCCATCCGGTCCTGGAGGTGACCTGGTATGGGGCGGTTGCTTACTGTGACTGGCTCTCTCTCGCGGAGGGGTTGCCCCGCGCGTATGACCACTCGACCTGGGTGTGCGGTGGCGGCGATCCCTATTCCGCGGCGGGTTATCGTTTGCCAACGGATGCGGAGTGGGAATATGCGGCGCAGTGGAACGATGAGCGGATCTACCCCTGGGGAAACGAAGACCCGCACTGGTGCGGCGAGGCGAACTACACCTACTGCGTCGATTGGACCTCTCCGGTGGGCAACTACCGGGAGGGAGTGCAGCCAAATCTCTCCGAGCCGCTCTACGACATGGCGGGCAATCTCTTCGAGTGGGTGAACGACTGGAGTATGTGCGATCTGGGCATGCTGCCCGAGATCGATCCAGCGGGCCCCGAAAGTGGCTCCAGGCGCGTCATGCGGGGTGGTTGTTGGATGAGCAGCGAATACTATTTGCGCGCCTCCGACCGCAACTCCTCCGACCCTGGCTACCGCGACATCATCATCGGTTTCCGCCCTGCCAGGTCGGACTGAGGTTCTTCCGGTGATCGGCTTCCCTGCTGTGCGGGAGTGGAGTCGCAGGAGCGGGTGGAAGACTCCCGTCGCACCGCCGGCTGCTCAATCATCCAGCGTGGAGAGATAAGCCAGGAGCGCCTGCCAATCCGCATCATCGTAGGGGCGCAGATACTTCTCCGGGTCGGGATGGCTGCGCCGGCCCGCCAGTATGTGATCGATCTGGCGGCGGATGTAGCTGCTGTACTGCCCCGCCAGCGGCGGCACCTGCGCCCGCCCCGCGCCGCGCTTGCCGTGACACTTCGCGCAGCCCTTCTGCAGCACCACGCGGCCGCGCGCCAGGTCCCCTTCGATCCGCGGCACATTGAACACCTGCCGCGTGGCCAGCAGCTTGGTGTAGGAGTCGGTCCCTTCGGCGAAAACCGGCAGTTTCGGCGCCAGCTTGATCCGCGACAAGTAGATCGCGATATCGCGCACATCCTCGGCCGGCAGCTCGCGCTCGGTGGCAAAGGGCAGCATGGGGATGTTCAGGCGCTTGCGCGACTTGAAATCCTCCACCTGGCCGGCGATATATCCCGCCGGCAACCCCGCCAGCCGCGGGTACTCCCCATCTCCGCCCCCCTGCCCGAACTCGCCGTGGCAGGCGGCGCAGATCTCGTGAACGTCGAGGGCGTTGTCCTCGTCGTAGGCGTTCAGGTCAAGCTCGGCGGCGCGCAGAGTGGCGGCGGCGGGCAGGAAGCAGAGAGCAAAAAGGAGAGAACGAATCGGCATGGCGAGGAAGAGAAGGGAGGGTGAAAGGGCAAAGATTGGGAAGATACTCCGTGCGGGCGCAGAGTAAACCATTTCGGTGTGGGTTTGGCGCTCCACTTGCCGCTGCGGCCCACAGCGACTGGCTCTCCCTATCAGAGGGCTTGACGCGCGCCTACGACCACTCGACCTGGGAGTGCGGTCCGGAGGGCAATCCCTATGCGGCCACCGGCTACCGCTTGCCGACAGATGCTGAGTGGGAATATGCGGCGCAATGGAACGATGAGCGGATCTATCCCTGGGGGTATGAGATCCCTACGTGTTCCTTGGCAAACTTATACTACGACAATGACTACTGCGTTCACTGGACATCTCCGGTTGGCAGCTATCCAGATGGTGTGCAACCGAACCTCGCGAACCCGATCTACGATCTTTCGGGCAACGTCTTGGAGTGGGTGAACGATTTGATGCAGTGTAATCTGGGCACTTTCCCGGAAACCGATCCAGTGGGGCCCGCAGGCGGCTTCTACATGGTTACACGGGGTGGTGACTGGTACAACTACGGCGTCTACCTGCGCGCTGCCTCCCGCATCCAGTTCTCCCCCGGTGACAGCAACTACGGAATCGGCTTCCGCCCTGTCAGGTCGGACTGATGTTCCCCTGAAGCTCTCACTCCTTTTTCAGATGCTCCAGATAGGGGCGGATCAGCCGCAACAACCCGGACTCCTTTTCGGGGAGAGTGTGCACCCGCCGCGCCCCACCCCGCGCCGCCGCGGTTCGCAACGGGGCAACCGGCGCCATCGCCCCGCCGGTCGTGGCCGAACCCGCCCCATCTGCAACTGCCCACGCCACCGGCTCAAAACCCGCGCTGTCGCAACTCCCCCGGCGATTCGCGCGTTCCGCCGCGTTGCCTCGGCACCAGCCCGACCACTGTCTGCCCCGCGTAGATCAGGGCCTGAATGCTCCAGGAGTCGAAAACTGTCACCATCCCCCGCTCGCTCTGGACGGCGCCTGCGCACTCAGCGCCTTGATCTCGAAACAGGCCCGAACACGGGACCCGAAAGCCAAAGTGCGACACGCTCCTTGCCCGCCCGAGCCGCCTCCGGCCCGGCCATCGCTCAATCTCCTCCCGTTCACGGGGTGTGGATGTCGAGCATTGGCGAGACTACAATGTCCATCAGCGACAGGCTCCCAGGCCGCCAACCGAGGAAGGATCGATGTTTTACCGACTGCTTGCCATCACGTTCGTCTTTGCCACCAGCGCCCGGGCCGCCACGATCAATGTCGCTGCCGGCCATTCCGCAACCAAGGCGGTGAACCCGGCCCGGGTGGATATTGAAGAGGGCTACTGGGGCACTCCGGCCCCTCCCTCCTTTGTGTATGTTCCTGCCGGCACCTTCATCATGGGGGATGGTGTGGCGTACTGCGGCGAGGACGAACGCCAGGTGACTCTGACCCACGATTTCTGGATCGGCCAGTATGAGGTGACGAACCGGGAGTATCTGGAGCTGCTGCAGTGGGCCTACGACCGGGGCTATGTCACGGCGACTTTGTGGTCGGTTCGCGACAACCTCGACGGGAGCATCCGGGAACTCGTTGATCTGGACAGTCCTGACTGCGAACTCGCGTTTTCTGATGGCGTCTTCTCTTTGCGCGAGGCGGATTACGCACTGCAGCATGCTTATCCAGAAGGGTATGATCCCGCCGATCATCCGATGAAGGAGGTGACCTGGCATGGCGCGGTGGCCTACTGCGACTGGCTCTCGCTCGCGGAGGGGCTGCCCCGCGCCTACGATCACTCGACGTGGCGCTGCGGCGGTGGCGATCCCTATTCGGCGGAAGGCTACCGTTTGCCGACCGATGCGGAGTGGGAGTATGCGGCACAGTGGAACGATGATCGGGTCTATCCCTGGGGGGATGAGATCCCTACCTGCTCCTTGGCGAACTTCTACGACAATGGATCCTGCGTCGGCTGGACCTCCCCAGTGGGAAGCTTTCCAGCCGGTGCACAACCGAACCTGGCGGACCCGATCTACGATCTCTCGGGCAACGTCTGGGAATGGGTGAACGATCGGGGGTGGTGCGATCTGGGCACTTCCCCGGAGATCGATCCACCAGGGCCCAGAAACGGCTTCGGCCGGGTCAGACGGGGCGGCGGTTGGAACTTCTACGCCTCCTACCTGCGTGTCTCCACCCGCTACGACAACACCCCCGGCTTCAGCTACGGCTACGTCGGCTTCCGCCCCGCCAGGTCGGACTGAGGTTCCCCTGATGTTCTGTTCCCCTGTTCCCCTGAAAGGCCGCGCCAGCGGCCCCCCCGGCGCCTCTTCGATGCGTGGACGGTAGCGACAATGTTGCGGAATGCCGTCGCTCCGGCTTTTCGGTCGAGCATGCGGGAGACGGCCGCGGGAGACGCGATCCGCTCCAGCTCGCGCTTGCATCCTGGGTTTGCCCAAAGCCGACAGCCGGTTTGAAGGGCCCATTCGCGGCAGGGGGTGACCCCCAAGCATTGGCGAGGTTACGATATCCACCAGCAACACCAGGCCACCAACCAAAGAGGAGAGATCGATGCTCCGCCCACTTCTTGCCGTCACATTCGCTCTTGCCACCAGCACCCAGGCCGCCACGATCGATGTCGCTGGCTATTCCGCCCCCAAGGCGGGGAACCCGGCCCGGGTGGACATTGAGGAAGGCTACCGCGATATTCCGGCTCCTCCCGGCTCTTTTGTGTTTGTTCCCTCCGGCACCTTCATCATGGGGGACTGGATAGCGATTTGCGGCTGGGACGAACGCCAGGTGACGCTGACCCACGATTTTTGGATCGGTCAGTATGAGGTGACGAACGGGGAGTATCTGGATCTGCTCCAGTGGGCCTATGATCAGGGCTATGTCACGGCGACTTCCTCGTCGGTTCGAGATAACCTTGATGGGAGCACCGAGGAACTCGTTGATCTGGACGACTCTACCTGCGAACTCGCGTTTTCTAATGGCGTTTTCTCCTTGCGCGAGGCGGACTACGCACTGTGGCATGCCTACCCGGAGGGGTATGATC
>JALXCG010000175.1 GCA_026991065.1 Gemmatimonadota bacterium
GGGGCGTGGGCTACGCGATCGCGATCCTGCACGACCCGGATCCGCCGCTCTACGCGGTGGCGCGGCAGGCGGTCAACAGCACAATCGGCGGCCTGCGGCGGCCGCTGCTGACAACACCGGGTCCCCCTTCGCAGGGGCTCTTTGTGACCCTCCATGCAGCAGAGGAAGAAGCGACCCCGAGCCCGCCGGAGAACAACCCGGAAAACCCGGCCGCAGGAACCGGGCGACTGGTATTGCGCGGCTGCTGCGGCCGAATCGCCCCCTGCCGGGACGATCTCTACACCGAGGTAGCGGAGCTGGCGCTGAGCGCGGCCCGCGAAGATCCGCGCTTTCCGCCGGTGCGGCAGGCGGAGTTGAGCGCGCTGCACTACACCGTAAGCCTCCTGGAACCACCCGAAGCGATCTCCAGCCCGGCGGAGCTGAACCCGGCGATCCACGGCGTCGTAGTAGAAGCGCGCGGGCGGCGCGGCGTTCTCCTGCCGGCGATTCCGGGTATCGAGACCGCCGCCGCGGCGATCGATGTCGCGCGGCGCAAAGCGGGAATCGGCGCCAACGAGCGCTACCGACTGCGCCGCTTCACCGTGCAGAAAGTGGCTCAGCCAAGATGAGAATCGCGCGCTGGTGGCACCGGGAGGGAGAGCGCCTGGTCTGCGATCTCTGCCCGCGCCGCTGCCGGCTGCGCAGCGGGCAAACCGGATTCTGCGCCCTGCGGGTCGCGACCGACGAGGGGATCGCCCTGCCGACCTGGGGCCGGGTATCCGCCCTGGCAGTCGATCCGATCGAGAAAAAGCCGCTCTACCATTTCTACCCGGGCTCTCAGGTGCTCTCTTTCGGTACCGTCGGTTGCAATCTGGGCTGTCGCTTCTGCCAGAACTGGCATCTCTCGCGGGGTCGGGCCGGAGCGGAGCAGCATTCGCGCCCTCTCCCGCCGCCGGCCATCGCCAACCTGGCTGTGGAGAATGGTTGCGACTCGGTGGCTTTCACCTACAACGACCCAGTGATCTTCGCCGAATACGCGATCGCTTGCGCCCACGCCTGCCGCGCCCGCGGGATCCAGAGCGTAGCGGTCACCGCCGGATACATCGAAGCCGCGCCGCGGCGGGAACTCTTCGCCGCGATCGATGCCGCCAACATCGACCTGAAGGGGTTTTCGGAAGAGTTCTACCGGCGCTACTGCCTGGCGCATCTGAAGCCAGTGCTGGAAACACTGCTCTACGCAGTCCACCAGACTTCGGTCTGGGTAGAGATCACCACCCTGCTGATTCCCGGGGCCAACAGTGCGCCGGAGCAGATTCGGGCGATGGCAACCTGGATCCGGCGGGAACTGGGGGCGGAGATCCCCTGGCACCTCACTGCCTATCGCCCCGCGTACCGCCTGCGGCAACGCTCAACCCCGCCGAACTTGCTGGCGGAGGCGCGGCGCATCGCCCTCGACTGCGGGCTGCGTTTTGTCTACACCGGCAACCTGCCCGACGCCGGCGATGCCCTGAACACCCGCTGCGCCGGTTGCGGGCGCGTGCTGGTGGAGCGCCAGGGATTCCGGGCGAAGGCGCTGGTTCCCGTGCCGGGCGCCAAAGACGGCAACGGCGAAGCCCCCGCGGGGGCGGCCCGCTGCAGTTGTGGCCGGCAGTTGCCTGGCCGGTTCACGGCGCGCAGATGATCGGGCTCAAGGCCCGCAACACCCCAAGCAACAACCGCTGGCGATGCCAAAGCCGAGACCGTTGAGATTGGTGCCGCACTGGTAGATCTGGTAGGCGAAAGGCAGTCGATCACAGAAATGCTCGGGAGTGGTCAAGCGGCGCTTCCCGCAGATGGAATCGGGAGGTGCGGCCACCTGAACCAGATCGCTCCATCGACCATTCAGAAAAACTGTCACGACGGTCGTGTCGCTCTTTTCGAGAAAAGCATAGGGGACGTTGTCCGAGCTGAGCGAGATCTGCGGATAGGAGCCTCCGGTGGGGGGAAAGCTGCCCACCTCGCTGCCGGTGGGGGTCACCGCCCACTCGGAGACGCCGCCCACCACCTGCCCCTGCGCGTAGCTCACAGTGCCGTTCTGGTAGACCGTATGCACCACGCCGTCACTTCCCGCTGCCGCCGACCAGTGGGTATGCATCCAGGGCTTTTCGCCATACGGAATGGACATCGTGTCGATGACGGTGGTGGTCCACGGGGCCAGAGGATCATCCGAATTGGTGCGGTAGGCGAAGAGCTTGCGGCGCACATCCACAC
>JALXCG010000176.1 GCA_026991065.1 Gemmatimonadota bacterium
GAGGGGGAGTGGTGGGGCGGAGTGTTGGGGAAGGAATGAGCACGCGCGGAAGAGCCGGAAAGGGGCGTCGCAAGGATTCCGCTCCGCGCCGGGGAGGACGCTCGCGGCGGATCGCCGGCACCGCGGACGGCTCGGTCGGCGCGACCCCGGTGCCTGCTGACTCACGGCTGCGAAGGGTCTACCTGGAGCGAATCCCCGCTCCCGGTGAGGTGGCGCAATTGGAAGATGCAGAGGCGCGCCACCTCTGCGGTGCGTTGCGGGCGCGCCCCGGAGCCCCTCTGGAGTTGCTGGACGGCTGCGGCCGGGTGGCGCGGGCTGAACTGGAAGAGACGGTGCCGGCGACGGTGAGGGTTCTGGAGGTGCGATCGCTGCCGCGGCCGATCGAGGTGCATCTGGCGTTGGCGGTGGCGCGTGGGGAGCGCTTCGATTGGTTGGTTGAGAAGGCGACCGAGTTGGGGGTCGCGAGCATTGAGCCGGTGGTTTTCGCGCGTTCGCTGGAGGGACGCTCCGCGCGGCGTGGTGACCGTTGGCGGCGGCTGGCCATCGCGGCGATGAAGCAGAGCGGGCAGGCCTGGTTGCCACGGATCGATGCGCCACGGAGACTGGATGCGGTGCTGGATCTGCCGTGCGCCTCGCTGGTCGTTTGTGACCTGGGGGCGGCCGAGGCTTCTGCCGCATCGATTCTGGCTCAACTGGCGGATCCTCTGCGGCTTCTGATCGGGCCGGAAGGCGGCTTCGAGGCGGCCGAGCGGGAGCAGGTGCGCCGCCGCGGCTGCCATGTGCTAGGTTTACCCGGCGCAACTTTGCGGATCGAAACCGCGGCATTGGCGGCGGTGGTCCTGGCGCTGGACAGCCGGCGCGCAGCACAGCGGGCGATCGCTTCGGGGCCGCCGGAAGCGCAATGAACCCCGGAGAGGGGGGGAGAGAGAGGAACCATGGCCGAATGTCTGTTTTGTGAAATCGCCGCCGGGCGGATTCCGGCGGCGGTGTTGCGCGAGACCGACCGGGCGGTTGCCTTTCGCGATATTTCACCGCAGGCACCCACCCATTTCCTGGTGATTCCCCGGCGTCACATCGTCAGTCTGGCCGATGTTGCCGAGGGAGCGGAGGGCGAACTCGAACCGCTCCTGGGTCACCTCCTGCGCGTGGCGGCGGAGGTTGCACGGGCTGAAGGGCTGCAGGATTTCCGCCTGGTCTCCAATGTGGGGGCGAGCGCGGGACAGAGCGTCTTCCATCTTCATCTCCATGTCCTGGGTGGCCGACCGCTGGAATGGCCGCCCGGGTGAGCGGCCGTCTCTTTTTCGCGCAGCAATTCATGCAAAGAATCGTCGCGAAGGGGGGCGGGGTCGTGCTAGACTAACGCTGTATTGTCAGTTTTTGTTTTCAGGTCATTAGCTCCGAAAGGATGGGCTTGCCCCATGCCCGTGGTCCGGGTCAAAGAAAACGAGCCTTTTGAGAAGGCTTTGAAGCGCTTTAACAAGACTTGCCAAAAAGAGGGAATCCTCTTCGAAATCAAGCGCAAATCACGCTTTGAAAAGCCGAGCGAAAAACGCAAGCGGAAGATTGCCGCCGCGCGCAAGAAGGCACGCAAGCTCGCTGTCACACAATAGGGCGTGGTGCAGAAGAGCCCGCGGTTAAGAGCGGGTTCTACCAAGGGCGTCGCATCGGTCCGGGCTGATTGCTCCAGATTCGCTGATATTCAGAGCGATCGGGAGTCTGGCCGGGAGGCGACGCCCCTCTTGGTGTGGGTCGCCCGCACAGTCCGGGTCGGATTCGCGCAATCACCGCCTGTGTCCAGAACTTGGTAGCGGCGAGATGGAACAAGCCACCCTCGAAAAGCTCGCTTATTTCGATCTGATCGAAGTGTTGGCCGGCTACACTCAGTCACCACCGGGGGGGCAGCGGGTGCGAGCGCTCCGTCCCCATGTGGATGCCGCGACCGTTGATTTTGAACACGCTCTGGCGGTCGAAGCGCGAGGTGCGCTGGATCGTGATCTGGGGGTCTCCGCAGCCGGCTGTGCCGACATTGGAGACGTGCTGCAGATCAGCCGCCGCGCCGGCACGCATCTGGAGCCGGGCGCGTTGCGCGACGTCGCCGCGACGCTGCGTTGCGCTGCCGAACTGCGAGCGGTTCTGCACGCGGAAGCCGCGGAGATGCCGGGATTGTGGGCGATCGCCGAGGGGATCGAAACCCACACCGCCGTTGCCGCCGCGATAGAGTCCGCGATCTCCCCGCAGGGCGACGTGGTTGACGAGGCCTCGGCCGACCTGCGCGCGATTCGGCGCTCGCGAGTCGACCTTGAGCGCCGTTTGCGGCAGGAGTTGGACGGCCTGGTGCGCCGCCTGAGCGCGCAAGGGCTGCTGCAGGAAGCCCTTTTTACGCAGCGCGAGGGGCGCTTTGTGTTGCCGGTCAAGGCGGACAAGCGACGCCAGATGGGCGGCATTGTGCATGACCGCTCCGCGAGTGGAGAAACCTACTTCATCGAGCCCGCGCCCCTGGTGGAAGTCGGCAATCAGCTGCGGGATCTTGATGCTCGTGAGCGCGAGGAGATTCTGCGGATTTTGCGCCGGCTGACCGCTCGGGTGGGGGCGGTGGCCGTCGAGATCGCGGGCGCGGTGGAGCGGGTCGCGCGCCTCGACGAGATTTTTGCCCGCGCCCGTTTCGGTGTTGCCCACGCCGCGATCAGGCCGGCAACTCCTGCTTTTGGCCCGATTCGCATTCGGGGGGGGCGGCATCCCATTCTGGAGCGATCGATCGGTCGCGCGGCCGTCGTGCCGCTGGATCTCGAATTGGAGTCGGGGGTCAGCGCGGTGTTGATCACCGGACCGAATACGGGTGGCAAGACCGTTGTGTTGAAGACCCTGGGCTTGCTCTGTCTGCTCTCGCAAAGTGGGATTCCGGTGCCCGCCGCGGAAGGCACGGTGCTGCCGGTGATGCGTGCGATCTATGCGGACATCGGTGATGGTCAATCGCTGGAGGCGAATCTCTCCACCTTCAGCGCCCATGTCGCCAATCTGGCCCGGATCTGCAAGGCTTCGGGAGAGCGCGCCTTGGTGTTGCTGGATGAAGTGGGGACCGGCACCGACCCCGATGAGGGCGCGGCCCTGGGAGCCGCCGCGATCCAGTTTCTGGTGGAACGTGGCGCACGAGTTTTGGCGACTACGCACCTCGGGCAGTTGAAGCTGCTGGCGACGCAGGACGCGCGCATCCAGAACGCCGCCATGGCGTTTTCGTCTGAGCAGTTGGCGCCCACCTATCAGGTGCGCCAGGGGGTTCCCGGCCACTCTTATGGAATCGAAATCGCCCGTCGACTGGGCCTGCCGGAGGCGGTGATCCGCGATGCTGAGAAACGTCGCGGCAGCGCCGAGCGGGATCTTGCGGAGTTGACGGCGGATGTTGAAGCGCGCCTGCGCGAAGCGGAGCGGCAGGGCGAATCCGCTCGGGCTCTTCTTGCTCAGGCTGAGCGCGAGCGGGCGGAGGTTGCGGAGCGGTCACGCCAGGTCGCTGCCCGCGAAAAGGAGTTGCGGCGCGAGAGCGCGGAGCTGCTGGAGAAGGTCGCGCGGGATGCCCGGCGCTCCCTGGAGAGAGTGGTGCGCGAGGTGCGCGAAGCGGGGGCGCGGCGCGAGGATATCCGCCGCGCGCACCAGAGGATCGAGGAGACCCGCCAGGCCCACGCGGGGCCGGACCGTCGCTCACGGGCGGTGGGGGGGCAGCGTGTCAGCGGTGGCGCCGACCGCAAGCACCGGCCGCCGGCCAAAGCCGCTTCCGCACCATTCGCGCCGGGGAGCGAGGTGCGCGTCGAGGGCTTGGGCTTCGTGGGGCAGGTCGAGGCGATCAGCGGCCGGCGGGCGCGCGTCCGCCGTGGCACCATGTCGGTTGAAGTGGATGCTTCGCGACTGCGGCGCGCCGTCGATACCCAGCAGCCCGCTCGTGGTGGTTGGGAACGCCGCGACGCGAGCGACGTAGATAGCAACCGGCTGGATCTGCGTGGCGAGCGCGTGGAGGACGCCGAGGTTCGCCTCGATCGCTTCATCGATGCCGCGTTGGACGCCGGACTGGAGAGATTGGAGATCATTCACGGCAAGGGGACCGGGGCGCTGCGTCGCTGGGTGAGTGAGGTTTTGCAGGAGGATCCTCGCATTCGAACGGCGCGCCTTGGAAGTTGGAATGAGGGTGGGACGGGAGTTACGATCGCGACGTTGCGCCGTTAGGCCCTGGGAGCGACCATGCGAATAGCCGACGAGACGATCGAGCGGGTGCGGGAAGCGACCGACATTGTGGGAGTGGTGGGCGAGGTGGTCACGCTCCGCCAGTCGGGCCGCAATCACATGGGGCTTTGTCCCTTCCACGAAGAGCGCACCCCCTCGTTTTCGGTCAGCGCCGAGCGCGGCATTTTTCACTGTTTCGGGTGCGGGAAGGGCGGGGACGCATTCGCGTTTGTGATGGAAACCCAGGGGATCGGTTTCATCGACGCCGTGCGTCTGCTGGCCGAGCGGGCGGGAGTGCCGATTGCCACCGATCAAGTCGAGAGCGGGGTCGAGCAGCTCTATCGGTTGAACGCGCTGGCGGCGCGTTTCTTCCAGGAAACGCTGCTGCGCCGCCCGGAGGGTGCGCATGCTCGGCGCTATGCCCGCGCCCGGGGGCTGACCCGGCAGGCGGCAGAGGCGTTCGGGATCGGCGCGGCGCCAGACGCCTGGAACGCCTTCTCCGATCTTGCCCAAAAGGAGGGGTTCTCGCCCGAAGTTGTAAAAAAATCGGGGCTTGTTATTGACCGGAAAGAGAGAAATGGTTATTATGATCGTTTCCGCAATCGGCTCATTTTTCCCATCCGCGCGGCCACCGGACGGGTGGTTGCTTTCGGTGGGAGGCGATTGACGGAGAGCAACGAACCCAAGTACATCAACTCTCCTGAAACCCCGATCTACCGCAAGGGAGAGCATCTTTTCGGACTCTACGCGGCACGCCGCGCGATTAGGGAAAAGCGATCGGCGATCGTTGTTGAAGGCTACACCGATTGCTTGGCCATGCATCGGGCGGGGCTCGACTCCTGCGTCGCCGCACTGGGCACGGCCTTCACGCCGGAACAGGCGAAACTTCTTCGGCGTTATGCCGATCAGGTGGTTTTGGTCTTTGATGCGGATGCCGCTGGTCAAGCGGCCGCGATGAAAGGAATGGGTGTGCTACTTGGGTGTGGTCTCGATGTTCGCGTGGCGCCGCTGCCGGCAGGTCAGGATCCCGACTCTCTCCTTTTAGAGGAGGGGGCGGAGGCTCTGCACGCGACCGTTGGCGACCACCGGGATGCGATCGAAGCAGCACTCGCACCGTTGGCCGAAACTTTTTCCGAGGCCAGTCCGGCGGCGCGGGTGCGGGCCGTGGAGCCGGTGCTGGATGCGGTTGCCGTGATTCCGAACGATGCTGTAAGGAGCGCTTACCTGGAGCAGATTGCCGGCCGGATTCGGGTGGATTCGCGAGCCCTGGCGCGGGCTCTGCAGCACTCGAAGGTGCGCCCACGGAGCGCGGCCGCCCGCTCCGGGAAGACGCCTGCCGCGCCGCCCATCACGCCCGTGGCGCTTGAGCCGGGGGTTCGCGATCTGTTCCGCCTGGCGCTTTCCGATCGAGCGGCGCAAACCTTTGCCCGCATTTCTCCGGCGTTGATCGCGGATCCCGCGGCGCGCCGGGCCTATACCTTGTTGGCGCAGAGCGCAACTGCGACCGGGGCGCCCAACCTGCCGAAAGTCCTGGAACAACTCGACCATCCCGCTCTCTGCGCGACGCTCACCCGGATCGCCGCCAGCAGTGGAATTTCCGAGGGCAACCTGGACCAATTGCTGGAAGATGTCGTGCGCCACTTCAGCCGCAAACAGGCGGCCGAGCGGCGTTGGGCGTTGAATCGGGCGCTGGACGCGGAGTCTGATCCGATTCGTCGCAAGGAGATTTTGCGCGAATTGAGCGACTTGTTGCGCAAGACCGGCGGTGCGAATTGACTAATGGTGCAATTCTGACCTACTGATGTAAAAGACCGTGTTAAATTGAAAGCTTTCGCGAACCATCCTCACGCGATGCGTCGTGAATGTGGAACCAACGGGAGCAGCGGCGGCGTTGCCGCCGTTGTATCACGCAAGAGAATCGACCCATAGCCTACTCCTGGCAGTCCAAGAATGCTGCGGGGCGCCGATGGCGGTGCCTTTGCGGCGGGGGAACAATGAGCAAAGCATTGTTGCAACAGAAAATCGAACTCCTCAAGAGGGTTTCCGACTATCGCGGCGAGGTCACCAACGGTGTGCTGGACCGCGATGTTCGTGGAGGTACGATCACTTCCGGGGTGGCCGAGGAACTGGTCCTCTCCGTGAAGTGCAAGTCTTTCGGTTTCGTGGATTCGCGAGAGAGCCTGAACGGCGGCGGTCGCGATGAGGCGGAACTGAGGCGGTTCCTCGACAGCTCATCCAAACTGATGAAGTTCGATGATCCGGTGCGCATGTACTTGCGCGAAATGGGGAAGGTGCCGCTCCTGGACCGCGAGGGAGAGGTACAGATTGCCCGGCGCATCGAAGAAGCGCAAAACGGGATCAACTCCAATCTTTTTCGCTTCCACCACGTGGTCGAGCTGTTCCTGGAGCATTTTGCCGCGATGGAAGCGGATGAGATGCGCCTGGAGGAGATCATCCAGGTCGACACTGCCGCGGTTCCCGGCTCCACGGTCAAGCAGGATCGTGAACTGCTCACCGAGGTTCGCGGTGTGATCGCCGAATTGCAGGAGGAGTTGCGGCAGCTCTACGCAGAACTCGAGGACGATGAGGGGAAACTAACCCCCGCGCAACGCAAGGCGATTCGGAAGCGGATCGAAACGCGCCGCCGGCGGATCGGTAGCGAGATCACTCGGGTCAACTTGAAGTCCACCGAGGTCGATCGTTTTCTCGTCTGCGTCCGTGATTTGGAAGCGGAGTTGGAGCGTTGCGAAGAGGGCATTGCGCAGAAACTGAGTGCGATCGGCGTGTCGTACGATCAACTGCTCAACCTGGCGCGCAACGTGGAGCGGGGAAAACCCACGCGGCACAACTCGGCGGAAATCATTGCCACGGCGCGCGAGATTCGGCGCTACCGCGAGCGGATCCGCCTCTTGGAGATCGAGAATCACACCACCAAAGAGGCGCTGCGGCGTGGTCTGGCGCGGGTGCGCGAGCATGAAGAGGCGAAAAAGAAGGCCAAGAGCGAGATGATCGAAGCCAATGTGCGGCTGGTGATCTCGATTGCGAAGCGCTATACCAACCGCGGCTTGGAGTTCCTCGACCTGATTCAGGAGGGCAACTCCGGTCTGATGCGAGCGGTGGACAAGTTCGACTACAAAAAGGGCTACAAGTTCTCGACCTACGCCACTTGGTGGATCCGGCAGGCGATCACCCGGGCGATCGCCGATCAGGCCCGCACGATTCGCGTGCCGGTGCACATGATCGAGGCGATCAACAAGGTGGTCAAGGCATCGCGGCGTTTGCTGCAGGAGTTTGGTCGTGAGCCAACGCCGGAGGAGATCGCCGGGCGTCTGAATCTGCCGGTGGAGAAGGTCAAGAGCGTGCTCAAAGTCGCCCAGGACCCGATCTCCCTCGACCGGCCCATCGGCGAGGATGAAGATTCCT
>JALXCG010000177.1 GCA_026991065.1 Gemmatimonadota bacterium
CAACGCCCCATCCGCGGCGTTGGCGACGCGACAGGCTCCAGCCTAGAGCGCGTCGATGATGGCGTTGAGCGTGGCGCTGGGCCGCATCTGCGCCTCCGTCAGCGCCGCATCGGGCAGATAGTAGCCGCCGATATCGACCGGTGCGCCCTGGGCCGCCAGCAGCTCCGCGCTGATCTTGGCTTCGTTCGCCGCCAGCTCCCGCGCCACCGGCGCGAAGCGCGCCCGCAGATCGGCATCCTCGTCCTGCGCCGCCAGCGCCTCCGCCCAGTAGGTGGTCAAATAGAAAGTGCTGCCGCGGTTGTCGATCTCATTCACCTTGCGCGACGGATAGCGGGCATTCTCCAGATACTTGCCCACCGCCTCATCGAGCGTCCGAGCCAGGATCGCCACCTTCCGGTTGTTGAACTTCTCGGCAATGAACTCCAGGGCCGGCACCAACGCGCAGTATTCACCCAGCGAATCCCAGCGCAGATGCCCCTCCTTCAGGAACTGCTGCACATGCTTCGGCGCGGAACCACCGGCCCCGGTCTCGAACAGCCCACCACCCTTGAGCAGCGGCACGATCGAGAGCATGCGGGCGCTGGTGCCAAGCTCCAGGATCGGGAACAGGTCGGTCAGATAGTCACGCAGCACATTGCCGGTCACCGAGATGCTGTTCTCACCGCGGCGCACCCGCTCGAGCGTGAAGCGCATCGCCTCTTGCGGCCGCATGATGCGGATATCGAGTCCGCTGGTATCGTGCTCCGGCAGATATTTTTCCACCTTCTTGATGATCTCGGCATCATGACCGCGGCGATCATCGAGCCAGAAAATGGTCGGGTAGCCGGTCGCGCGAGCGCGGCTCACCGCCAGCTTCACCCAGTCGCGGATCGGCTCATCCTTCGCCTGGCAAGCGCGGAAGATATCCCCCTCCTCGACCGACTGTTCCAGCAGCGTGCGGCCGGCGCCATCCACCACGCGGATCGTCCCCGCGGCCGGAGCGATGAAAGTCTTGTCGTGGGAGCCGTACTCCTCCGCCTTCTGCGCCATCAGCCCCACATTCGCCACACTGCCCATGGTGGACGGGTCGAACTGGCCGTTGGCCTTGGCGTTCTCCAGAATCTCCTTGTAGATCGTGGCGTAGCAGCGATCCGGCACCATCGCCACGCAATCCTGAAGCTCATCCCGGCGGTTCCACATCCTGCCGCCGTCGCGGATCACATTGGGCATCGAAGCGTCGATGATGATGTTGTTGGGCACGTGCAGATTGGTGATCCCCTTGCGCGAATCCACCATCGCCAACTGCGGCCGGGACGCATAGACCGCTTCAATGTCCGCCTCGATCTCGGCCCGCTGCTCCGCCGGCAGCCGTTCGAGCCGCGCCAGCACATCGGCCAGGCCATTGTTCACATTGGCGCCGATTTCGCGCAGCACCGCCGCGTGCTTCTCCAGCGCCTCCTGGTAGTAGACCGAGACGCAGTGACCGAACATCACCGGGTCGGAGACCTTCATCATGGTCGCCTTCAGATGCAGCGAAAGCAGCACGCCGTCGCGCTTGGCGGCAGCAATCTCCCGGGCATAGAAGCGACGCAGCGCGGCCACGTTCATCACCGCACTGTCCAGCACCTCGCCGGCCTGCAGCGGCAACTCCGCCTTAAGCACGCGCACCTCGCCGTCCGCCGCCACGAACTCGATCCGCGCGGTATCCGCCTTGGCCATGGTGACCGAGCGCTCCGATTGGTAGAAGTCGCCCTCCTCCATGTGCGCGACGCGGGCCTTGGAGCCGGACTTGGGCCACGGCTTCATCATCTTGTGCGGATGTTTCTGCGCGAACTTCTTCACCGCGGTGGCGGCGCGGCGGTCGGAGTTGCCCTCGCGCAGCACCGGGTTGACCGCCGAACCCAAGACCACCGCGAAGCGCTTCTGCAGCGCGCGTTCCTCCTCGTTCCGCGGCTCTTCGGGATAGTCGGGAATGTCGTAGCCCTTCGCCTGCAACTCCTTGATCGCCCCCTGAAGCTGCGGCACCGTGGCGCTGATGTTGGGCAGCTTGATGATGCAGGCTTCCGGGCTCTGCGTCAGCTCGCCCAGCTCCGCCAGGCAGTCGGGCACCCGCTGCTCCGGCGTCAAACGCTCGGGGAAGTTGGCCAGAATCCGCCCCGAAAGCGAAATATCCTTGGTCTCCACCGCCACCCCGGTTCCACGTGTAAAGGCATCAACAACGGGCAGCAGGGCGAAGGTCGCCAGCGCGGGGGCTTCATCGATCTTCGTCCAGACGATCTTGGCGCTCATTTTTTCTCCTAAAGCGGACTCCGCCCGGGCTCATCAACGATCCGGACGCACGGGTCGGCGGAGGGGTCGTCCGGGGCAGTTGCACAACACAGCAGGGGCGATCCGGACCGCGAGCCCGGCGATCCCTGCAAAGAGTGCTTTTATACTCCCCCCGCGGCCCCGGATCAACGCCGGCGACCCAACCTCGGTCATCAGCGGTGACTTGGATCGCGCCGGATGCAGATCGCCTTCAGGCGCTTGCGCCCCCAACCCGAGGCCGGAACCGGGGATTTCAGCGAAAACGCCCCTTCTGCTTGCGGCGAGCGCCGCCCCTTGCCTTACTTCGAACTACCCGTTCAGGCCGCCGGTCTCCCTCAGGAACCCCTGGGCCAGCCCGTCAAGTTCAAGGGGACCAAGGGGTCGCGGATCTGTTCTCCCTGCGGTTATACTGGCTTCAACGGGGATGCGAAGATGGCACAAATACTCGTGGATCACCAGAATAGAGGAGGGTTTGCCATGCGCCACCACGCTTTGCTCCGCTTTCCCAATCCCGCCCTGCACGCCAAAGACCTCCGCAACCGGTCGGTGCTGCTGGGGATGGGACCGGGGAGTGACCGGCCGGTGAACCCCAGGAGCGTGTCGCGCATTGTCTTCGCGTCGCCCCGCATCCGTCCCTGCTCCGATCTCTGCGTTGCTAAGTCCTTGAAAGGCAACCAGCCTTCCTGCGGACTCAGCGCCTTGATCTCGAAGCAGGCCCGAACACGGGGCTCGAAAGCCAATGCGCGACACGCTCCTAGAACGCAGTTTGCCGACGCAAGTCGCCACCGCACCAGACCACGTGCTCGGCCGGACAGGCCAACCCTGCCGGACCAGGAGAAGAGACCGGTGGAACTCCATCAACTCAGTTGTTTCGTTGCAGTTGCGGAAGAAGGAGGCTTTAACCGTGCGAGCCATCGATTGCGGATAACGCAGCCGGCAGTCTCCTATCAGGTCAAGCAACTTGAGAGCGAGTTGGATTGCGCACTTTTCCTGCGTGGGCCTCGGGGCGTGACCACCACCCACGCCGGTCGCGTTCTGCTGAGCCAGGCGCATCGTATCTTTGAGGCAGTGCGGCGCGCGGAGCACGCCATTGAACGATTGACTGAGGGCGTGGCCGGAGACGTTCGCATCGGAACGGTCAACAGCGTGGGCATGTATGTGTTTCCCGCGGTTCTTCGGAGCATGCGGTCGCAGTTCTCCAAGGTGCACATGACCATTCTGTACAGGAACTACGAGGAGGTCATGGAGGCGCTGCACACGAACCAAGTGGAGTTTGCGGTGGTCGCCAACCCGGCGCCGGACCGCTCCTACGTGATCGAAACTCTTCTGGAGGAGCCGGTGTCGCTGGTCTGTGGGCGCGCGCATCCCCTCTTCGGCCGCACGGAAGTAGGAGTCGATGCTTTGCGCCACACCGACTTTGTTGCCCTTACCGACGATAGCCCCACCGGGCAGCTGTGCCGGGACTATATGCACTTGCTCGGGCTGCAGGCGGAGCCTGTTGTCTTGACCGAGAATGTCGAAACGGTCAAGCGAATGGTGGAAATTGGCCTGGGGGTAGCTCTCTTGCCCAATATGACCACCTCGGAAGAGATTAGCTGCGCGATGCGTTTGGCGGGGCGGCTCGCACGCATCAAGATCTCCCCCAAATTGACTCGACGCATTGCCTTGGTGCGATGGCAGGATGCGGATCTCAGCCCGGCTGCGAACGCGTTCATCGACCTGCTCCGTGAGCGCTGCCGCACTTGGTGCGATTGCAACGTCGGCCTTCATGGCGAGCGTTGTCGAACCTGGGTGGATTGTCAGGAGCGGCAGGCGGGGCTGACCGCCGAATAGGGCCGCCGCAAGGGGCAATCAGCCGTCTCTATACTGGGCATCGAAAGATTCGCTTTGACCGCGCCTTCTCCCCGGTTGCAACCTACGGGCGATGCCGCTGCGGTACGTAACCGATCTACACGCGTTCGATGACGTGGCCCCAATTTCCGGTGAGTGATTCGGCAGCGGAAACCTCGTGGAGGCTCTTATGCCAAGCTTCGTGCGGCCGGATAAGTGCGATGGCTGCAAGGCGCTCGATAAGACCGCCTGCCAGTTCATCTGTCCCAATGATCTGATGGCGCTCAATACCGACACAATGAAGGCCTACAACCAGGAACCCCATCAATGCTGGGAGTGCTACTGCTGCGTCAAGATTTGCCCTCAGGGTGCGATTGACGTTCGCGGCTATGCGGACTTTGTCCCGATGGGTGCTTCAGTCGTACCGCTACGTTCCACTGACTCGATCATGTGGACCGTGAAGTTCAGAAACGGAAGCGTCAAGCGCTTCAAGTTCCCCATCCGGACCACGCCAGAAGGAGAAGCCGACCCGTCCGGAGGCTGGTCAACTGAACCGAGCCTTGATGACCATGTGCTCGCCACCGAACCGGATTCTCTCGGCACCGCCGATGTATGGACCCAATAAGAGACACCAGGAGTAACTCAAATGCAGGATTTCTCGACGGTCGAGATCGAAACTGACCTCCTGATTCTCGGAGGCGGTATGGCGGCCTGCGGGGCAGCTGTTGAGGCAGCCCACTGGGCCAAGAAGAATGGGCTCAAGGTCACGATGGTTGACAAGGCGACTCCGGATCGCTCCGGCGCGGTTGCCATGGGCCTTTCCGCGATCAACCAGTACGTTGGCTTGAAAGATGGGGCCAACACGATCAAAGACTATGTGGACTACGTCCGCAACGATCTGATGGGCATTTGCCGTGAAGATCTGGTCGCCAGCATTGCCCGCCATGTGGATAGCTCTGTACATCTTTTCGAGAAATGGGGGCTCCCCATTTGGACAGACAAAGATGGCGGTTACGTCCACGAGGGGCGCTGGCAATTGATGATCAATGGTGAGTCCTACAAGATCATCGTTGCCGAGGCTGCCAAGAATGCCGTGGGTGGAGACAACATCTACGACCGTGTCTTTATTACGGAGCCGCTGATGGACGGTGGCCGTTGCGTAGGCGCGGTCGGGTTCTCGGTGCGCGAGAACAAGTTCTACGTATTCAAGTCGAAGGCCACGATCTGTGCCATGGGTGGCGCGGTCGGTGTGTTCAAGCCGCGTTCCACTGGAGAGGGTTCGGGTCGCGCCTGGTATCCACCATTCAATTCGGGCGCTTCCGCCTATTTCACCATCAAAGCCGGCGCAGAGATGACCTGCCAGGAAGTGCGCTTCATTCCGGTGCGCTTCAAAGATGCGTACGGACCGGTGGGTGCTTGGTTCCTTCTCTTTAAGTCGCAAGCGACAAATGCGCTGGGTGAAGCCTATATGCAGACCCGCCGAGGCGAGTTGGACAACTGGGCGCCTTACGGAAAGGTGAAGCCGGTTCCCGCGAATCTGCGCAACTACCTGATGCTGCTCGATGTCATGGAAGGCAAGGGCCCCATCTATATGCAGACCGCGGAAGCGATTCAGAAGATTGCCGAATCGGAAACCGATCCCAAGAAGGCCAAGAAGAAGCTCAAGGAGTTGGAGTCGGAAGCCTGGGAAGACTTCCTCGATATGACCATCTCGCAGGCCATTCTCTGGGCCGCAACCAACATTCAGCCCGAGGAGAGCCCCTCCGAGATCGCCGCGGCTGAGCCCTACTTCATCGGTTCGCACTCAGGTGCTTCCGGTGCCTGGGTCAGTGGCCCGAAGGATCTGGCTCCGGACGAGTATTTCTGGGGCTATGAGAACATGACGACGATCACCGGCCTCTTTGCCGCTGGTGATGCTTCTGGTGCTTCGTCGCACAAATTCTCCTCAGGATCGCATGCCGAGGGTCGAATTGCCGGCAAGGCGGCCATTCGCTACATCGTCAACGAGAAGCCCCCGCTGCCCAATCTTGATTCGGCGCGGATCGACGCCTTGAAGACCAGAATCCTCAAGCCGCTCGCACTCTACGACGAATTCAAGGACGCAACCACTCAGACGGATGTTAACCCCAACTACATCCTGCCTCGCAGCTACATGCAACGCCTGCAGAAACTCATGGACGAGTATGCCGGTGGCGTTTCCTCACAGTTCTGCACATCGAAGACGAATCTGAATCGGGCATTGGAGTTGCTTGATTTCCTGAAGGAAGATGCAGAGAACCTGGCGGCTTCGAATCTGCATGAGCTGATGCGTTGCTGGGAGAACATCCACCGCACTTACCAGGCCGAAGCCCATGTGCGGGCGATGCTTTTCCGTGACGAGACTCGTTGGCCGGGGTACTACTTCCGCACTGATACGCCGAAGATGGACAATGAAAACTGGAATGTTTTCGTCAACTGCACCTTCGACGCGGAAACCAATGAATGGAACTTCAAGAAGGTTCCGATTGTGACCATCCTCTCCTGATCTCGAACGGTGTCAACGTCTGACTAGAGACGTTTCTTCCAGGGGTTGGACCACCAAACAGGGCCCCGGGCGCCGTTCAGCGTCCGGGGCCTTCGAGTGAGACCGATGCAAGCGCCAGATGCAAAGTCACTGATTTGCGAGCACTGCGGTGCCGAACTTCAGCCTGTCCTGATGCCGGATGCCGGAGGTTGGGGACAAGACCCGCACTGGGTCTGTTTCAATGACCACTGCACCTACTTCCTGGAGGGGTGGTCCTGGATGTGGGAGCGGTATCGCGTCAGAGCATCATATCGTTTTCGCATTGTCGATTCGGTGAATGAGACCGTTTCGCCACTGCCGGTGTGGTCCAAATCCGCGTTGCGAAACCTGATCATCAAGACGCCAAATGGCCACCCTAACGCCAGAGTTGAGCATCCCGAGGCCTGAGGTAGAGGAGGAGCGCCCGAGTCTCCTTCTGCCATTGACTGTGGCGACACCACCCTGGCAGTCGCCGACTCCATCGCTTTGAGCGCGGCTTGATCCGCGCGAGATGAGGATCTCATGAAATCCAGGGGACCACACAATCCCAGCGCGCTGCCCAGCTCTTTCGAGGGCAGGAGGCAGTTGGCCGCAGGTGACCGATTCTGCTTCGGATGTCACTCGAAACTGGATTGCTTCACGCAGTGCTGTTCCGATGTCACCATCATGTTGACGCCAGTCGATGTACTGCGCCTGGCTCGTCGGACGGGTCTTTCTACGTCGGAGTTCCTCGCGAAACACACGATTACACCCGTGAGCAAGGATCTGCAACTGCCGGTTGTCGTTCTTAGACTCGACGAAGATGAGCGCCGGACTTGCCCGTTTGTTGCGGAATCCGGATGCACGGTTTACGAAGACCGACCGTGGGCCTGCAGGATGTACCCGGTCGGCATGGGGCTTCCCCCGGCACGGGCCGGAGAGGAGCCTCAGCCCGCTTATTTTTTCTTTGAGGACGCCTACTGCCACGGGCGCG
>JALXCG010000178.1 GCA_026991065.1 Gemmatimonadota bacterium
ATAAGACGATCGTCGTGGATACCGCACCAGTACTGAACTTTCCCGAAAGCGCGCTCATCATGGCCAGCGCTCACGCCACGCTTTTGGTCGCGAAGCACCAGCACACCAGTCGCAAACGGCTGTCGCAGGCTGGAACGTTGATTCGCGGGAGCGGTGGTAGCCTGCAGGGTGTTGTCCTAAATGGGGTCGAAGATCCCCTTCCTTCTTGGCTTTCAGCTCGTATTTGAAAGACACCATGAATTTCAAAATGCTCATCGTTGCCACTGCAGCTTGTGGAATGATCGGATGTGGAGGCCATCCCGCGCCGGTGATGACTCCTCAGCTAGGTCAGAGTGCTGCCGCTGATCTGGAGTCTCCCCCGCTCTATTTGATCCAATCGGGTGATTTGCTGACTCTCAGATTCTCCCGCGCAAAGGAACTGGATGGTGATTTCCGGGTGCGGCCGGATGGACGGATTACACTGCCGTTGGTTGGTGATGAGCAGGTCGAAGGTGTGAATCCAGGGGTTCTCCAGCACCGTCTCGAGGAGCTATACGCGCCGATTCTGAAGGATCCGAGGGTTGCCGTGAGTGTGTCGGAGTTCAAGCATCCAAAGATCTTCGTTGGCGGTCAGGTGGAGCGCCCGGGAGTCTATGAATTTGCACGCGGGTTGACTGCCTTCCGGGCGACCTTGGCGGCGGGTGGTTTTACCGACCAGGCTGCTAGGAGCCGCGTGGTGTTGATCCGCAACAGCGGCGATCGGACGCCGGAATCGTTCGAGGTGGATCTCGAGAAGGTTTTCGAGAGTTCCGAGGGGGCAGTGGACCCCTACCTGCAGCCGCAGGATATTCTGATCATTCCGCGGAGCAACATCGGGACTCTCGACCTGTTTGTTGATCAGTATATTGACAATGTCTTACCGGACTTAGTAGAACGCGGCTTTAGCTACGCGATTGGCGTGCTGGCCGCCGACGAAGCGCGGAAATGGCGCGATGACAACCTCAACTGAGACTCCAGGCGGTCGCGGCAGACGCCGCCTCACCGATCCGCTGCGCGCCGGAAGCGAGCCTCACGTTGTTATTCTCGGCGCGGGGGGGCGTGCGCTGGCGATTCGCGAACATCTACAGCGCCGCCGCATGACGGTCATTGGGCATCTGTCGGCTGACGGAAGCGGACCCGAGGATTACGTTGTCGGTGCTTACTCCGATTTGGCGGCGATTCTACGGGAAGAAGTTGTTGATCGAGTGGTCGTGGCGGTTCCCCCGGAAGGGGCCCGCCGCGTGGTTACAGATGCGCTGCGAGTCGCGGAGCGCGTAGGCGTACCGGTCGCCTGTGAGTCTTCGCTTGCTGGATTCCTTGGGCAGGAGCGCCTGGTCGGAGGCAAGAGTCTTGTCCCCATCGGTGTGTTGCGCCCGCCAAGCGGGGTTCGCGTGCAGATCAAGTTGCTCCTTGATCGCTTGCTGGCGACTCTGATGGTACTGCTCGGGCTTCCTCTTTTTCCGATTCTCGCTCTCTGGATCAAGATGGACTCGAAAGGGCCGGTGATCTTCAAGCAGGTGCGAGTTCGCAACAACGGCCGTCACTTTCACCTCTTTAAGTTCCGCACCATGGTGGCCAATGCTGAAGAACTCAAGGCCAAGCTTATGGCGCAAAACGAGGTGGACGGGCCTGCATTCAAGATTGCGGGGGACCCGCGGATTACTCGCGTGGGCGCGATCTTGCGGCATTTTCGCATGGACGAACTACCTCAGCTCCTGAACATTGTTCGCGGGGAGATGAGCTTTGTGGGCCCCCGACCGCCCCTGCCCGCTGAAGTCGAACGCTATGAGGACTGGTATCTGCGGCGACTTTGCGTAATTCCCGGTTTGACTTGTCTGTGGCAGTTGGAGCATGGCCCTCTGGGGATCGCATTCGCTGACTGGATGCGTCTTGATCTTCGGTATATCGATAATTGGAGCCTGTGGCTCGATCTCAAGATTTTTCTGCGCACCATCCCGCTAGTGCTATTCGGAGTGCGGGCGATGTGAGTGGCGTAGTTCTCTACGTGAAGGTGATAACAGCATGGCAAATGATCCTCTGCCCCCCCATCCAGACGACATCGAGGGACTGGGCCTTGATGCGGGCGACATTGTGCGGCTCTATGCTCGGCACGCCAAGCTCATGGCGGCGATCGTTCTTGGCCTCGTTCTGCTCGTAACTCTCGCGGTCTATTTGGTGCCGCCGAGCTATGTCGCGACGGCGGAGCTGCTGGTTGCGCGCAATGAACCCGACGTGTCCGAGGGCGAATCCGAGCGGCCGGTGACGGCTCTGGAGCGGGGCGAAGCCCTGGCGACAGAAGCGGAGATCCTTACGTCCGAAGGTCTTGTGCGGCGCTGTCTTCAAGACCACAAGCGTTTGAATGCCGCCCCCACAGAGACCGACTATGTGAAGTTGATGCTCAAGTACGCGATCATGCCCTTCAAAGCGTTGGGTTTGATTTATGAGGGCGACGATCCGGAAGCTGACCGGGTCCGCAACCTGCTCAAGCGGATCGATGTCTCGGAGCATGTCGATGCGAATACACTCGATGTTCGTTTCGAGCACGACTCTCCGGACGTTGCGCAGAAAGCTCTCAATGCCCTCATTGAGACCTATCTCCGTTTTCGGATCGAGACACTGCGTGATCCAGAGTTGGAAGCTCACTACTCGGAGCGCATGGAGGGACTGTCGAAACGCATCGACGAGGTCGAAGGTCGCGTTTTGGATGTCGGGCGAAAGTCTGGAATGATACAGCCCGACGTAGAGATGAGTCTGGCGGTCACGCATCTTGCGGAATTGCGCAATGAGGTCGTTGACATGGAGATCGAGCGTCAGGCGATGCTCGGAAAGTTGGATGAGATCCAGCGTCTGATGCAGGGGGGGGAAGATTCCGAGTCGCTTCTGCGCCGGGAGACCGGGCGGAACCCGGCGTGGCTTTCTCTCAACGAAACGGCCACCAACCTCGAACGTCGCTACGAGGTGATGAAACTGACCTATCAAGAGGGATCGGAGCCTCTGGACGCGGTCTCGGCAGAGTTGGCGCAGGTTCGGCAACTCTTGTCGCGCACACCAGAAATGATTACGACGACCGAAGTCCGTGGCCGGGACGAAGCGGCGATTTCCCTGGAATCAAACTACAACGACGCTCTCGCGGCGGTCGCTGGCCTGGATCGAAGAATCGATGCACTGCACCATGAGATTGATCAGAGCAGTCGCGAATTGAGAGAGATGAACCGCTGGGCGACGCAATTGGAGCGCGCGGATGCGGAGATGGCGGCGGTGTCCAGCTCCTATCAGATCTATCTGAAGAAGCGCGAAGATGCGTTGCTGTCCTCGATTGCCGATCGGCGACAGATCAATGTCAAGGTTATTCAACCGGCGATTCGGCCGGACAAGCCCGCTATGCCGAGGTTGATTCCAATCATTCTTTCCGGCATTGCCGGCATTGCCCTTGCGATCGGTTTGGTGACCGCACTCGAACTGGTCAACGGCACGGTTCGCAACGAGAGGGATGTGGAGAGGACCCTGGGAGTTCCACTCCTGGCTTCCTTTGAGTTGGTGCCCGAGAAGAAGAATGTAGCCGCCGCTTGAGCAAGCCGAGCACAGCGCAGAGTGGAGGAACCGGAAAGAAGCTGGTTTCGGATGGCCTGTTGACCTATGCCACCGAAATGGCCAGCGCGCTGCTCAATCTGGGCACAAGCATCTTGATTGCTCGCATTCTCGGTCCTTCAGGACGAGGTCTCTACGCGATCTTCATTCTGGTTCCCATGACTTTGCAGCAGTTCGGCATCTTTGGGCTGCCGCAGGGGGTTGTGCATTACATGCACAAGGACTGGGAGGGGCGCGGGAGGCGTGCCGCCAACTTGGTGGTCGCGGCGGTTGTCGTTGGTCTTCCCTATGCCTTCCTTGCTCGCTGGTTTTTCGCCAGTGGGGCTTTGGCGGAGTTGGAACAGTCAACGGCGCTCATTACGATGCTCGTGGTGAGTTGCGTACCCGCCATGCTTTTCAATGCCTTTACTCAGGGGTTCGTGCTTGGCCTTGACGACCTCGTCAAGCGCAATCTGTTGAGAATCGTTGAACTCGGCGTCTATTTTGTTGGCGTCATAGTCTTCGTCTTGGTGTTACGTCAAGGTGTTGAAGGTGCAATGAAGGCGTGGGCGGGTGGTGTACTCGCAACTTCCGCCACGAGTTTCGTGTTTCTCTGGCCTCACCTCAAGCGCGGCCACATGGTCCCGGACTTGCGGCGCCTGCGGCTTGATTTTCTTTTTGGCATCCGCGGATTCTTGGCCAACGTCGCATTTTTCTTGCTCTACCGGCTGAATCTCTATCTGGTCTCGCATTTTCTGGATACCGAGGCGGTGGGGCACTACTCAGTCGCGGCGGCCCTCTTGATGATGATGGCCATTTTGCCGCAGGCGATTGATCAGGCATTCCTACCAAAGGTGACCGCGCGCTATGCGGATGCCGATGGCCAGGAGGAGTTGACTCCGCTGGTGTCGCGACTGTCGCTCGTGATCTCAGGTGTCTCGGCCCTGGCCATGGCGATCGGTGCATGGCCGTTGGTCTGGGTCCTTTACGGCCCTGAATACTTGCCCGCTGTTAGTGCTTTGCTGGTTCTACTGCCCGCAGTCACTGCTCTTTGTGGCATGGCGGTGCTCAGTTCCGCTCTGCAGGCCCGTGGCTTACCCCAGTGGAACTCGGTCGGAGCGGTGGCCGGTTTTGTAACCAACGGGATCTTGGGGCTGATTCTAATTCCCCGGCTCGGAATCATCGGTGCATCTCTGGCCTCTAGTATGGGCTATGTCGTGTTTGGACTGGTCCTTGTCTGGGCGTTTCTGCGTGCCGACAAGAGCGTGGGCTGGACCGACCTGCTGGTTCCACGGCGGAAGGACATCGATCTCTTGTGGAGCGGGATTCGCCCGCTGCTGGCAAGAGTCGGCATTTGACGAGCGGCGCGTTTTGCGGAACTCGGTGACGAGCAACCGCGCCGCCGCCCTACTCTTTGCCCCCGTCCCTGGCGGAGGGCGGGGCCACGCGCGTGCTACCGCTCCGCCGATCATGCTCCGGTTGACGATGGACTGCCGCGATTCTCTGGCTCTCCTTGTCCGGGGCCAGTCGGTGGCGTGCCACCTCGCGGGCGATGGTCGCGTCTTTGACGTAGCGCATTAGCAATCGCTTGGGTTCCTGGGCAACGCGCCAGATGAACTCCATTCCGATTCGCACGACCCAGTCCGGTGCCGGCGGAAGGTCTCCGGCCAGAATGTCAAAAGTGCCACCGATGCCGATGCATACGGACGCGCCGGTGGCTGCCAGGTAGCGCGCACCCCAGATATCCTGCTTGGGCATCCCGAACGCAACCAGGATGATCTGTGCTTTCGATTGGCGAATGATCTCCACGGTTTCGTCATCTTCCGGAGAGGGATGCTTGGGGTCATAGAACGGCGCGTGGCAACCGACGATCTGCAGTCCGGGGAAACGCTCTTTGGAGCGTTTCGCGGCGCGCTCCGCAACCCCTGGGGCGGCACCCAGCAGAAAGATGCGCCATCCCTCGCGTGCGCCCACTTGCAGAATCCGCTCCGCGAGGATTCTTCCCTGCACTTTGTCGCGGAGCGGTTCTCCCAGCAGTCGTGCCGCCCGCACCACCCAGGCACCATCAGGGATATTCAGGCGCGCTCTCGCTAGAAGTTGCAGAAAGGCGGGATCCCGGCGCGCCCGCATCAGAAAATTCACGTTTGGCGTAGCGATTTGGCTGACCCGGCCGTCGGAGACATAGCGTTTGATCAGCTGCAGGCATTCATCCATCGTGACGTCGTGAACGGGGACCCCAAGAATGTTGCGGGCAATGGGGTCACCCAGGCGCGCGGCGCGTTCCGCTTCCACTCCGGAGATGCGCGCTGCACTCTTGGATGCCGTGACCTGCTCCAGCAGAGCGGCCAGGGATTCGGCGGGATCCTCCGCCGCGAGACGCCGCGCATGGGCGAGCGCGTTGGTAGCCAAAGTGGCACAGCGTTGAGGGTCCTGTATCAGCTTCGCGAGCGCGGGACCAATCTCCTCCTCGCCCACGACCAATCCATTTACGCCGTTTTCCACGATCTCGTAGCCACCGACTCCCGCGACAGCCACGACGACCTGGCCGGCACTCATCGCATCCGCCACGGCAGCACGAGTCTGGGGGGGGCCCAGCGCGAGAAGGATGGTTCGCTCGCCGCCTGTGTGCAGACAATCGAGCGCTCCGGGCTCGGCGAGCCACGGGAAGGCCTGTCGCTCCCGCGCCTTGTGATGCGTCGCCGCGACCAGTTCGGGAATCGTGCGGAAACCAACCCGGACGTGAGTCAGACCGGCGGCCCGGATGTGTTCGATGGCATTGAAAACAAGCTCGGTGTCGGCGGATCGTCTTAGCGGCAGGGGAAGCGCGACGAGTATGGTCGGGCGCTCCTCCTGCACCTCCCACGGGCTGTGGTTTACCGTGACGGCTGCCGGAATGCGAATGCACTTGGTCGCTGGAAAGTGAGCTTCCATGGCCGCGACATGAGCGGCGGAAGTACTCAGCAACACCGCGCTGGCATAGAAACGAAGAGGAAACCGGCGTCGTGGAAGGGCACTGGAGGGCGCTGGATCACCCCGGTGGCTTGCTCCTGCCGGGTCGATCAACACTCGACGGCGGATGCGGTAGCGCAATCCCAGGCGCAGCGCATCCCGTGAGGCGCCCGGGCCGACGCCAATGACGCCATGCAGGTGGTGGCGCGCTCTGAGGGCCTGCAATCCTTCCGGCCCACGCAGAGCGTGGAAGATCTGGTGGCCGACTTGTGCCTGCTCCAGGGCCGACCGCAGATGCAGCGGGATGGGGTCAACGGAGTCGGCCGGCGGCAGCAGTACGGCCCAGTGATGGACCCACGTGCGATCGGAAATGTGGGATGAAGGGGTCATGGCATGCGTGGCGAGCGCCGATGGGAAGGGGTGTGTGGCCGCGATCCGCGTAACCACGTTTCTCATCCAGTATCGTCGGGAGTCGTCGGCATCTTGCGGAAACCGGCATCCCGCGGGGATTCATTTGGAAGATGAACGCCCCCGGCTTGACTCGATTGGGAACTAAAATCTAGCATGCGAAACCCGCGCGTGACCCGCATAGATGCAGCACTTAATCGCAAACACGATACCAGAGCAGGCTCATGACCAGAATCGACAAATGGGGAGAACCCGATCCCTCTCGGATCACCGTTCTCTTCTTCAGTTGCAACTTTGTAATTGGTGGCGCGCAGCGGCAGGTGGTCGATCTTGTCACCCACATGGACCGTGACCGTTTCCGCCCTTTGGTCGCCTGTTTCGGTCCCAGCGGGCCATTTGCGGAAGAGGTGCAAGCGGCCGGAATACCATTTGCCTGTTGGGAGATCCAACCGAGCTATAACCTCGGCGCGCTGGGAGTCGTGTGGCGGATGGTGCAATTGTTGCGCCGTGAGAAAGTTCACATTTTTCAGACTTACGAGTTCCCCACCAAGGTGCTTGGGTGGACGGCGGGACGGTTGGCCCGAACACCGGTGATCACCTGCGCCGAGCATGGCACCGGCGAGCCCAAAGATACGCCGGCGAAGACCCGTTTGCTGCGTGGACTGAGCCGGTTTTGCGATC
>JALXCG010000179.1 GCA_026991065.1 Gemmatimonadota bacterium
GGCAACCAGTTGACGCGGGGTCAGGCCGAGCGCTTGCCAGCGGGCGCTGGCGAAGAGGTCCTCCTCCCAGGTGGGGCGCTGCAGCCCCGACTCCGGCGGGTCCAACGACTGGTGGCGGTAGAGCGCTGCCACCTGCGAGCGGGCCTTCTGCTCCAGGCGGCGCAGGTCGTCGTGGAACTGGCGGGTGAGCCGCTGCTGGTGGTCGGCGGCGGAGTCCCCCTTCGGCAGCGGCCATTCGATCACGTGGGTGACGCACTCGGCGACCAGGCCGGCGACGATCCGCGCGGCGCGGCGCCGGCGGCGGTCCCAGTCCTGCTCCAGCGCGTCGATCGCCCGGTCGAGGGCGACGCGCCAGCGATCGTCATTGACTTCGCGCAGGCCGCGCAGCAGGGCGATGCGCTCGCCAAAGCCGACCCGCTGGGCGTCGAACGCGCGGATGATCTGGAAGTGCGCCTGCAGCTCGCGCCGCCACGCCTCCATGTAGGCGGGGGGGCCGTTGCGGTTGATGAGGGCGACGCGCAGGGTGGAGGCCCAGCGCAGAATCTCCATCTCGGCGCGCATGTGGTCGCGGAACGGCACCGAGCCGTCGACCACATAGAGCACCGCGGCACCGTCGAGAATCGGCTGCAGGAGTTCGCACTCGGGGCGGAACTCGGGATCGGCGCGGTGCGTGGCGACGAAACGGCGCACCGCCTCGACCGGTGGCACGCCTTCGGCGCGGGCGGCTTCGATCCAGGCGAGCGCTTCGCGGGCGCGCTCGAAACCGGGCGTGTCGCTGAGCTGGAAGAGGGTCTCGCCCTCCACCTTGACCGGATAGGTGTGGGTTTCGCGAGTGGTTCCGGGGGTGGGAGCGATGCGGATCGAGTCGTTTTCGGCCAGGGTGGAGACCACGCTCGATTTGCCGCGATTGACGGCGGCCACCACCGCGAAATGGATCGGGTCACTCATCGGTCGCCCTCCGTGGATGGGTCTGCCGCGCGGGCCAGTGTGTGGACGCGAAGATGGGGATCGCGCAGGGCCTGCAGGCCGCGGCGCCAGACCGTGACCTCCAGATCGCCGGCGGCGCTCCAGCCGCCGCTGGGGGCCGGTTGCAGCAGCAGGATGCGCAGTGGGCGGGAGGTTGCGGCGCGCAGCCCGCGGAGGAAACCCAGAAGTTCGCGGGTTGGTGCTTCGAATGCTTCGACCAGGAGCACCAGGTCGGTTGCGGGCGGCAGCGCTTCCAGGGCGGTGATGGCGACCTGGTCCGCCGCGGGATCCAGGCCGCCGCCGGCGCGGAGCAGCTTCTCCAGGGGCAGGCCGTAGCGTTCGGCGAGCAGCTCGCGCGCTGCCGGGAGGGTGAGCGGCGCATCTTTCCAGGCGATCGCCCACAGGCGGGTCGGCGCGGGCTTGGCGTTTTCGCGTGGAGCGGTTGGCGGCGGCGGGGCGGCGGGATCGGTTTCGCGCCCGGGCATCTCCACCAGGGGGAGGGTCAGGCGCTCATAGAGATCCTCGAAATCGCCGTGGTCCAGCGGCAGGCGGCGCAGGGTGCGGCGCAGAGCGAGGCTGGCGATCGCCCAGGTGAGCAGGCGCGGCAGGAGGCCGTAGACGATCAGCGCCGTGAGCAGAAACGCCCACCAGGTGGTGAGCCGCTCGGGAGAGAGCAGCGGCGCGCCGGCGCCGCGAAAATGGCGGCTGGCGGCGACCAGGTCGAGCGAAGGGACCGCTTGCGGCAGCAGCCAGGCCCAGGGGGCGGCGAGCAGACGCAGGAGTCGATGCAGGGTCTCCGGACGCCAGTCGATGGTGCTGCGCCAGACGAAGGAGAGGTCGGATGTGGCCATCAGGGCGATGGTCGCGGCTGCCGCGCCGAGGTTGAACGCCAGGGCAAAGAGCTGCGTGGAGCGGGCCAGCAGCCAGCGCTCAACGTTGTGGTAGTAGCCCCCGACCGACCGCAGCCAGTCCAGATCCCGCCCCAGGGAGTCGCGCCGGCCGGCCGGAAGGGCGCGCCGCAGCAGGCTGCGCAGCAGATTGCCGAGGATTGCGGTCGCGGTGCCGCCGGTGGGTGCGCTTCTGCCGCGACCCCAAAAGAGCAGGGCGACCACCCAGAGCAGGATCATCGCCACCTGCAGGAACACAAAGACGGCGAGAAAATGGAGCAGATTGATCGGCGCGGAGCCATCGTAGTGGAGCAGGCCGGCGGCGCTGCCGCTGCCCATCAGCAGGCCCGCGATGAGCAACCCCAGGT
>JALXCG010000180.1 GCA_026991065.1 Gemmatimonadota bacterium
CTGTCGCGCATTGGCTTTCGAGCCCCGTATTCGGGCCTGTTTCGAGATCAAGGCGCTGAGTCCGCAGGAAGGCTGGTTGCCTTTCAAGGACTTAGCAACGCAGAGATCGGAGCAGGGACGAGTGCGGGGCGACGTGAAGACAATGCGCGACAGGCTCCCAGCCGAACCCGCCGCCTGCCCGCAACCCGGCCCGGGCTCAAATGTCGCTACCTCGCGTGCGACCCGAAGGTGGCCGGCCGGCCCTGCAGTGTTTCATCCACCGAGCCTCAGCCCCAACTCCCCGCGATCCTCTGCATGGCCGGTTTCGCGGGCTGCGTGCGACCTTCCCCGATCTCTCCCATGCTGCTCTCGATCGTGGCGAGGATTTTGACGAGTTCAGCTTTTTCGGCCAAATCATCGTACGCCTCCGGGCTCAGGACGACGGCATCCGTATACCCGTCGGTGCGGTCGGCCTTCACCCGGAAACCTCAGTCCGACCTGGCGAGGCGGAACCCGAGGTTGTAGTAGCTGCCGTCGGGGTAGTCGTAGTGGCGGGAAGCGGCACGCAAGCTGGATGCGCGGTGAGTCCAGCCGCCGCCCCGAATGACGCGGGAGGAGCCGCTCTCGGCTCCCGGCGGATCGGTCGCCGGTGAAGTGCCCAGGCTGCATATCCACCAGTCGTTCGCCCACTCCCATACGTTCCCCGACAGATCGTAGATCGGATCCAGGAGATTCGGCTGAACTCCCGCCGGGTAGCTGCCAACCGGCACGGTCCAGCCAACACAGGCATAACCAAAGTCGTCGAAGTTGGACAGCGAACAGGTCGGGTGCTGATTCCCCCACGGGTAGTTCCGCTCATCGTCCCACTGCGCCGTGTACTCCCACTCTGCATCCGTCGGCAAACGATAACCCGCCGCAGAGTAGGGATCACCGCCACCGCAAGCCCAGGTCGAGTGGTCGTACGCACGCAGCAGCCCCTCCGCAAGAGAGAGCCAATCGCAATACGCCACCGCCCCATACCAGGTCACTTCCTTCATCGGATCGTCGCCATTGAGACCGTGCCCTGCGTCCCGGAGCGAAAACACACCACCGGAGAACGCAAGCTCGCAGTGCTCATCGTCCAGATCCACAAGCTCCTCGGTGCTCCCGTCCAGGTTGTCCCGCACCGACAATGAAGTCGCCGTCACATACCCGTTGTCATACGCCCACTGAACCCAATCCAGATACTCCTGGTTCGTCACCTCATACTGACCGATCCAGAAGTCGCGGGTCAGAGTCACCTCGCGCTCATCCTTGCCGCAGTACGCTTTACCATCACCCATGGTAAAGCTGCCCGGGGGCACCAGGACCATGCTCGGCACCCGTGGAGTGTCGTCCCAGTAGCCTTCCGTCAGATCCGTCCGAATCGGCGCCGCCGCGACCCCGTTCAACGAGATCGCGTTGAGTGCCTTCGGGCCTTCGCCGGAACCGCCGACGGCGAGTGCCTTGCCGGTCACCGGACCCGCGATCAAGACGCTGAACGCGACGCACCCCGCCGCCCGACATGAGCGGGCTGTTTTGCGCGCGATGAGCGCACCAAACGCTGTAGCAACAAGCCGGTCGAGAAGGGTCAAAGCAGATACGCGACAGAACATGGATCCACCTCTTTCGCAGATTGTCATGGTGCGTTCAGCACCTCCCACAAGCGAGCTGCGCTGAATCGTCACGCCACATTAGACGCGATAGCTCCCACCCAACAGCTTGGGCGTGGCTTCAGAAGTTTAGCAGCACCGAACGGGTGACGGCTGTCCGGCGGTTTGGGCACCCGCCCCGGGACAGGTTCATAGCACCGCGGAGATCCTGCCGTTGACTTTTTATATTGAACTCAATTCAATAACGGATTAATCTCCTGTTGAACACGATTCAATACAGCGCCAAACTCTCGGCGCCCCCCTTTGACCGGAGGAGATCCATGGCTCCACGCATTTCATTCCAGCCCGGCCCGTTGTCCAGCGTCTTTGTTTCTCTCCTCTTCCTCTGCGGCTCTCCGCTTTGCGGGAGTGCAGCGGCCACACCGGCGAGCGTGTCGGGAGGGCAGCCCAACATACTCTTTATCCTCCTCGACGATCTCGACGCCACGGTCACGCCGTTCTGGGAGGCGATGCCGCGGACCCGTGAGCTGATTCTGGAGCGCGGCATCAATTTCCCCGAGTCGTTTGCGCCGATGCCGGTTTGCTGCCCCTCCCGGGCCGG
>JALXCG010000181.1 GCA_026991065.1 Gemmatimonadota bacterium
GTGGTGGTCTTGACGCCACCGCCGGTTTCGCTTACCTCCCGCTCAACACATTCTCCGATGCCACGCTTTTCCTCTTCTGTCTCCTCATGTTCATCGGCGCATCTCCCGGTGGCACCGGCGGTGGCGTCAAGACCACCACCTTCGCACTGCATGTGGCATCGCTCTGGTCCACCCTGCTCCGCCGGCCGCGAGTCGAAATGCTCAAGCGCACCGTCCCCGCCGACCTGGTTGCCCGTGCCGCCGCGGTGGTCCTGGCCGCCGCCGCACTGGTCGCCGCCTCGGTCTTTCTTCTGAGCTGGGTTCAGCGCGACATCCCCTTCCTGGACTTACTCTTCGAAGTTACAAGCGCTGTCTCGACCACGGGTTTGTCAACCGGAATCACCCCCCACCTCGACCCGGTCGCCCGTGCCATCTTGATTGCCGACATGTTTCTCGGACGCGTCGGCCCGCTCTCTCTCTTCCTGATTCTTGGCCGCCACCGCCGAAATACCGCGCGCCGCACCTACCCGGACGAATCCCTCCTGGTTGGGTAACGGCGCGGGCCGCGACGCGCCGTGCTCCGCCTCTGTGCTCCCATCATGCGAAGCGCCTTCTTCGCTCCTTTCCTGAGGGAAAAAGTACCGCTTGCCCCGAGTCAGAGATGCGCCTGCATGCGGTGGCAAGATCGCGGCACCGATCCAGATCTCTCGCCGAACCCGCTCCTTCTCCAGATGCTCCCGCTCTTGGCTCCTGGGAGCATGTCGCCATCCACTCCTGCCGGCCTCCACAAAAAAACGCCCCACCCGCAAATCTGCGGATGAGGCGCCGGCCCGCGGGGTTGCTCGGGCGGATCAGTCGTAATCGTGGTAGTGAAGGCCGAATTCCTCGGATTCAAAGAGATCGTCGCCGAGGTAGCGGCAATCGTCATGGTGGCGATCGTAGTAGTAGATGGGATGGTTGTCGCGATAGATGTATTCGTCATAATAGGGTCGGTCGTGAACCACAACATAGCGCGTGGTACGGGGCTGGCGGCGCACCGGAACCACAACGCGAACCGGGCCGACCCGCAGATTGGCGCGCACTGTGACCGGCGCCGGGCGCGTAACCACTTCAACTCGCTCAACCCGCACCGGGCGATGGCGCTTGTGGTTGCGATGGTGGTTGCCGTGGGCAAAGGCGGAAGGAGCGGCAAAAAAGACCAGGGCGCTGAGCAGAAGAGTGCTGCGGCGAAAAAAGCGATGGGTTGTCATGATCTTCTCCGTGGTGGGGTGTTCGGAGCAAAAAAGAGAGGCGAAACGAGAGGATTGCCGGCACGCGAGGTAGACAAGCAATCCACGTGCCAGTCGCGTAAGATGGGGTTTTGCAACAGAAACCCGGAGGCACGCGTTCCCATCCGTCGCCCGGAGAGGGCAGCCGGCGTCCCGGGTGAAGCACACACCGCGAGAGTGGTAGGATGAATGCCAGCCGCGGCTTCGCCCGGCACCGCAAGACCTCCGCGGTGCTCGGACCGGGCCGCACCACCGATTGGCAATGGCCAGAAGTGAGAACAAGATGAGCCGTTTCGTCGTGATTGGACTGGGGATCTTCGGAGAGGCCGTGCTCGACACCTTGATGGAAGGCGGCCACGAGGTCATCGGCATCGACAGCCAGATCGAGCGGGTCAATGCCATGCGGGACCGCGGCACCGAAATCGTCTGCCTTGATGCCCGGGACCCCGACGCGCTCTGCGACGAGGGAGCAGCCAGCGTGGATGTTGCGGTCATCGCTCTAGGCGAAGCTTTTGAAACCGCCATTCTGGCGGCTCTGAACCTGCGGGACCTCGGTGTGCCCAAAGTGATCGTTCGGGCAAGAAACCAGCGTGAACGGCGGATTTTCGAGGCCGTGGGCGTCTACCATGTAGTCTGTCCAGAGGAGGAAGCGGGGCGCAATCTGGCGCAGATTCTCATGGATCCCGAGATTCACGACTGGCATCGGATCTCCGGAGACTTCTCCATGGCAACCCTCGATGCACCGGCGCTGCTGGTCGACCGGACCGTGTTGGATTCTGAACTGCGAACCCGCTATGGCGTCAATCTGATTGCCATCCACCGGCCAGTGGAGGGGTCGTCGCGGCTGGTTGTGCCGCGGCCGGAAACCAAGATCATGGAGGGCGATCGCCTGGTTCTGGCGGGCCCCGACTCACGCCTCGAAGCATTCATTGAATTGGTGTAAGAGATGGTTGAGCGAACATTAACGGGAGCGCGCAATGGCTGAACGGGTATTGACCGCGGCGGAGATGCAGGCGGCGGATGCGTGGGCGATCCAGGAGTTGGGGATTCCGTCACTGGCGCTCATGGAGTCCGCCGGGCGCGCGGTCTTTGACTGTGTAAATCGCTGCTATCCCGGCGCCACACGCATTCTGGCGGTGATCGGGAAAGGCAACAACGGGGGCGACGGCTTTGTTGTTGCCCGGCTGCTTCACGCGGCCGGCCGGAATGTCCGCATTTGGGCTGCCTTTGCCCCGGAAACTCTGAGCGGAGACGCCGCGGTGAATGCCCAGCGCGCCCGCCAGGCGGGGGTCGCGATGGCTGGCCCGCCAGGGGACCTGGAATCGCTGGATGCCGCTCTGGCGGCTAGTGATCTGGTGATCGACGCGATTTTCGGCACCGGGCTGCGCGGGGCTCCGCGCGGGATCGGGGCCCAGGCAATCGCCGCTCTTAACCGAGCCAACCTTCCGGTTGTCGCCATCGATGGCCCCTCCGGTATCTGCGGCGACAGCGGCGCCGCCGCCGGAGAAGCGGTCCGCGCGACGCACACGGTCGTCATTGCCCACTGGAAGGTCGGCCACCTGCTCCACCCGGGGCGGGGCCACTGCGGAACACCGGAAGTGGCCGACATCGGGATTCCCGAGCCACCGCCGGCCCAACCAGGAACGCGGGACCGCTATCGCATCGTAGCCGATGATCTGCGTCAGCGGCTGCCGCAACGCGCGGCGGACTGCCACAAGGGGCAGGTCGGCCGCCTGTTGGTGGTCGCCGGATCCCGGGGAATGGCGGGTGCCGCGTGCCTCGCCGCGGAATCGGCCATGCGCAGCGGCGCTGGTTATGTGGTGCTCGCCGCGCCGGAGGGGATCCTCGACGTGCTCGCGAGCAAATTGCTGGAAGTGGTGCTGCGGCCGCTGCCGGAAAATGCTGCGGGGCGAATTGCAGCAGAGGCCCTGCCGCAGGTCCTGGAACTGGCTGAACGCGCCGATGCACTGGCACTGGGCCCGGGACTTGGCGTCGAATCCGCCGATTTTCTACGGGCGTTTCTGGCGAATCGTCCGAACAAACCCTGCGTCTTCGATGCCGATGCCTTGGTTGAAGCAGCCCGCCATGGAGAGATCGGTGCGCACTCGCTGGTGACCCCGCATGCCGGAGAACTGGCGCGAATGCTGGGCGGAGTTGAGCGCAGCGAGATTGAGAAGGCGCCACTGCATTGGGTCGAGCAAGCACAGGAACGGTTGCAAACCAATGTCCTCCTTAAAGGAAGCCCGACTCTGGTGGCCACAAGAGCGGGGAAAACGCTCTTTGTGGAGGAGGGCCATCCGGGTATGGCCAGCGCCGGTTGCGGAGATGTACTAACCGGCGTGATCGGGGCGCTCCTGGCGGCGGGGGTGCCGGCCTCTGAAGCCGGCTGGATGGGAGCGTGGCTCCACGGGCGCGCCGGGCGCCGGGCAGCGCAGAAGCTTGGCATCGGTCTGCTGGCACGCGATCTGCGCGATGGGATTCCGGCGGTACTGCGTGCGCTGATGGAAACCTCCGCGTGACCAGGCCACTGACGGTTGCCCAGATCGGCGAGTTGGGGCTGCTGAACCGCGTGCTCAGGGAGTTACCGCCGCTGCGCGCAACAACCCTGCGAGGTGCCGGAGGTGATGCGGCGCTGCTGACCGCCGAGGATGGCGCGCTCGCGGTCTCAACCGATGGCGCGGTGGAGGGCGTCCACTTCGATCTGGGGTTCATGACCTTGGCGGATGCGGCGCGGCGTTCCGTCGTCGGGGCGCTGGGGGATCTTGCTGCCGTAGGTGCGGAACCCCGGGCGGTGCTCTTGACCTGTGGTTTCCGCGGCGAGCTGGAGGTGGCCGCGGTAGAGGCGATGTTTCGGGCCGTCACCGAGTTGGGCGATGAGATCGGCTTCGACCTGGTCGGCGGCGATACCGTGGCGTCGCCGCGCGCTGCATTTCTGGATGTCGTCGTCATCGGCCGCGCCGGAGCGCCACCGGTTCCCGATCGGCGTGGAGTTCAGCCCGGCGATCTTCTGGCCGTCACCGGTGACCTGGGAGGAGCGGCCGCCGGGCTGCAGTCACTGCAGCGCGGTGCGACCTCTAACAAGAGACCCGGGCAGCCATCTCCCGCGGAAAGGCGGTTTCTCTACCCGCCTTCGCGCGTCTGGAGCGGAGTAGCCCTGGCGCGGACCGGGAGCGAGATACACGCAATGACCGATATCTCCGACGGCCTTGCCGCGGAACTTCGGGCTCTGGCGATCGCCAATCCCGACAGCGAGTTGGTCGTCGATGCCGCGCATCTGCCCCTGGGCCACGGTGTGTCCACAGCGGCACAACGAGCCGGCTGTGCTCCCTACCAGTTCGCCCTCCAGGGTGGTGAAGATTATGAATTGCTGATCTCCCTGCCGGAGACACATCTGCCTCGGGCGCGCGCTGCACTGCGGAGCACAGAACCGCAAACCGGGCTGACCGTGATCGGTCGGGTTCGCCCGCGCCAAGTCGCGAACTCCGGTCATCCCCGGGTCTTCCTTGTCGACCCGGACAAGGAGGAGGAGAGGGAACTGGAAGTGGAGGGGTTTGAGCACTTTCGGGAAACGTCCCGCAAAAAGAAGCGCGATCCCGCTGACCCAGGCTAGACTGCGACCATGCTGAACCTCTCACTCTTCAGGTTTCTTATCCATTGCCGCAGCCGCCAATCGTCATGAGTCAATATTGCTGTTTTCAACATCACCGCCGAGCCCTCTCCTGCAGTCCCGCATCACGGCAGCCATGGAAGGCGTATCTGCGGTTGTGCGGAGAGACGCTGCTCTGCCTCACCGGATTGACCCTGGCCGGCGAACCTGCGGCGATCGCGGAAGTGCATGGTCTTCAGGAATTTATCCGCCTGGCCGAAGAGCATAGCCCGGAACTGAGGCGCGTGGATGAACGCCATCGTGCAGCCCGCGCCTTGGCCCGAGCGGGGGGAGCAGCCTTGCGCCCAGCGGTTCAGTGGTCCGCTCTTGGACCGACCTGGGCATCTCTCACGCAGCGCCAAACCCTCTTCGACGGCGCGGACTACGTGACCACCGAGTCGGATGCCGTCACCTACGGCAGTAGCCTGGAGATGCAGCAGCTTCTGCCGACTGGCGGCGCCCTGCGCGTGGGAACCAATGTGCTGCGTGCGGACCTGGATCAGACTACGATCTTCCCGGATGACTTTGCGTATCCCCTGGACAGCGGCGATACCCCGGAATTCAAAGTCGACACGCGCCAGATCGAGGGAGGGGTCTCGCTGGCGATTTCGCAACCTCTGTTTGCGCTCAATCAGTTCCAGCACACCGCGGCGGAAGTCCGGCTCAAGGAGCGACAGGCGGAGCTTGCATGGCGGACAGAGCGGGCCAAGGTCCTGCTGCGCTTATCCGAAGATTATCTGACCTACCAGACTCAGCTCGCTGCGTTGCACAGCAAGGAGCAGCGCCGGAATCTCCTGCGGGAATCGGTCGCCGCGGCCGAAGCGGACTTGCGGGAAAAAGCCGGCAGCGAGATGGCGCTCCGCCAGCGGCGACTGGAACTGGGGCGGGAAGAGATTGCCGTGGTGCAAGCGCGAGCCGAACTGGAAGTCACCAAGGCTGCGCTGCGCTCGGCACTCGCCCTACAGCCCGATGAGGCGCTGGGCCTGGCGGCGGACACAATCGCTGTGGATCTCTCCCTGGTGGACCTGGAAAGCGACGCCTCCGACTTGGTCAGTGAGCGCTCCGATCTGGCGCAGCTGCGCGCGCGGGTAACAGAACAGGAACTCGCGCAGCAGGAGCAGGCGGACAAGCTGGGATGGAAGATCAACTTCATCGGCAGCCTGGGTTTCACCGGTTTCGGCCAAGATCTGAGCGCGGTCCGCTCCTCCTGGGGGTTGAATGAGATCGAAGTCGGCATTGGCGCCTCTCTGCCGCTTTGGGATGGGGGGCTGAAATCGTTGACCCTGGAGGGGCTGAGGGCGGAGCGTAGATCGCGGGAATTGGACCTGGAACTTGCGCAGGAGGGAGCTGTCACCGAAATCAAGACTCGGCGGCGCGGGCTGGAGACGGCAAAATCGGTTTGGAAACTCACCGAGGAGAATCTGGCGCTCGCCCGTGACAACTTGCGGGTAGCGCAAGCGGAGCATCTCGATGGCTATCTGTCCGCGCGCCAGCTACAAGAGGTAGAACTGGCCTTGGCGGACCTGGAAGCGGAGTCGGTCGCCGCACGCGCGCGTGTGGTACGGGCCGCCTTGGAGTTGGGCAACGCCATGGGGCGCGAGCCGCTGGAGCTATTGCCGTGAGTTCGCTTGAGCGCAATGGTTTTGTCTTCATCGGGGCCGGGGCGGTTGGAACCGCCCTCGCGGTCTTGCTCCGGGACGAAGGCATGAAGATTCGCGCCGTTGCCAGTCGGCGCGAGCTATCGGCACGCCGCGCGGCAGCCATTTTGGGCGGAGCGCAGGTCGTTCAGAGTCCGGTTGAAGCGGCCCGTCTGGGGCGGGATATTTTCATCACCACTCCCGATGAAACCATCGGCGAACTGGCGCAAGATCTGGCCGATGCGGGGGCTGTTGAGCCCGGCTGCCGGGTGATCCACATGAGTGGAGCCTTGGGGCTGGAACCTTTGGCGCCGATTGCCGCTCTGGGGGTTTCCATCGGCGGCTTCCACCCACTGCAAGTCTTCGCGACCTGGGAGCGCGGCCGTGAGTTGATTCCGGGGTCGACCATTGGCATTGAAGCGCCGGATGAAGAGACACGGACCTATCTTTTCGGTCTGGCCGCGCGAGTCCGCGCTCATCCAGTGGCGATTCCGCCGGGAGCGCGGGCACTCTACCATGCCGGCGCGGTTTGCGCCTCGAACTACGTCGTAGCCGTTGTCGCCCAAGCCGTGGACCTGCTGGTCGAAACCGGGCTTTCCAGTGTGGATGCCATTCGCATGCTCATGCCGCTCGCCCGCGGAGCCCTGGAAACCATCCCGGCCGAGGGCGATGCGAGCAAGGCCCTGACTGGGCCGATCGTGCGCGGCGAAGTGGCGATCGTGCGCTCACACATCGAGAGCATCCGCGCAACCGCGCCGGATGCGCTGCCTCTCTACCTGGAGTTGGGGCGGAAGGCGCTGCATCTTGCACGCCGTCGCAGAACTCTGGATCGCAAGCGCGAAAAGGCGCTCGAAGTACTGCTGGAAATGGAGTAGCGACTGCCGCCTTTCCGGCGGGAACAACTGCTCCCGGTCAACGACCGGGCACTCCATCACCGTAGTAGTCAGCGAAATTGTTGGACGTTTCGTATACACGAACGCGATGCAGTTCCGCAGGATCGAGGCGACCTTTGAGTCGGTTCCAAAAGGCGACTGCCAGGTTCTCGGC
>JALXCG010000182.1 GCA_026991065.1 Gemmatimonadota bacterium
CCCATGCCCCACACCCACTCCAGCCCCGCCGCGCCGTTCCAGCCCGATCCCGATCTGATCAACAGCGACATCGCGCCGGTTCCCCCCGCCGCGCGGAACTGGAGCATCTGGAGCATGGCCTCGCTCTGGGTCGGCATGGTGGTCTGCGTGCCCACCTACATGCTGGCGGCGGGGCTGATTCAGCAGGGAATGAGCTGGAGCCAGGCGGTCCTCACCGTCCTGCTGGGCAACCTGATCGTGCTCTTCCCCATGCTGCTCAACGGCCACCCCGGCACCCGCTACGGCGTCCCCTTCCCGGTCCTCGCCCGCGCCGCATTCGGCATTCGCGGCGCCCACGTGCCGGCGATCCTGCGCGCCCTGGTCGCCTGCGGCTGGTTCGGCATCCAGACTTGGGTCGGTGGCTCGGCGATCTACCAACTGGCCAGCGCCCTGCTCGGGCTCGACAGCGGCGCGGCGCTGCTGCCCCTGCTCGGCATCAACACCGCCCAACTGATCTCCTTCCTGCTCTTCTGGCTGCTCCAGGTGGTGATTGTCTACCGCGGAGTCGAGTCGATCCGCTTCCTGGAGGTGCTGGCCGCGCCCTTCCTCATCGTCATGGGGTTGGCCCTGCTCCTTTGGGCCCACCAGAAGGCCGGCGGCTTCGGCGAGATGCTCGCCGCGCCCAGCCAGTTCGCCTCCGGCGGCCCGCGCGAGGGGCAGTTCTGGGCGGTCTTCTTCCCTTCGCTCACCGCCATGGTCGGCTTCTGGGCCACCCTCTCGCTCAACATCCCCGACTTCACCCGCTACGCCAAGAGCCAGCGGGACCAGATGCTCGGTCAGGCGCTCGGGCTTCCCGCCACCATGACCCTCTTCGCCTTCATCGGCGTCGCCGTGACCAGTGCCACCGTCACGATCTTCGGTGAAGCGATCTGGGATCCCACCGTTCTGCTGGGGCGGATGGGGGGCGGTTTTTCGGTGCTGATCTCGCTCTTCGCGCTGACCATCGCCACCCTCTCCACCAACATCGCTGCCAACGTGGTGTCGCCGGCCAACGCCTTCATCAACCTCAATCCGCGGCGCATCAGTTTTCGCTTCGGCGGTCTGCTCACCGCCGGTATCGGCATCGCGATCTTTCCCTGGAAACTGCTGGAGAGCAGTGGTGGCTACATCTTCACCTGGCTGATCGGCTACTCCGCTCTGCTCGGGCCGATCGGCGGCATCCTGATCGCCGATTACTACCTGCTGCGCAGATGCCGTCTCGACCTGAACGGCCTCTACCAGCGCCGCGGTCCCTACAGCTACCGGGCGGGATTCAACCCGGTGGCGATTGTCAGCCTGCTCCTCGCCATCCTGCCCAATCTACCCGGATTCCTGCACGCCGCCGGGCTCGCCCCCGGAGTCGGCCCATTCTGGCGCGCCCTCTACACCTACGCCTGGTTTGTCGGCTTCTTCCTGGCCGGCGCACTCTACTGGGCCGGCATGCGGCTTAGCCTGGCCGGCCGCCGGATGGCGGCCGGCTGAGCAGGAACGCCCGCGGCGATCGATCTCCGCGGATCCCCGCGAACTGTAGATCACTTGGCGAGGATCAGTTTTTGTTCCGTGGTGGTTCCGGCGCTGCGCAGGCGAACGATGTAGACACCGGAAGCAACCCGGTTTCCGGAGTCGGCGCGTCCATCCCACACTGCGCGATGATCGCCCGCCGCGCGCATCCCATCCACCAGCGTGCGGATCCGCGCTCCCCGCCGGTCGTAGATCGCGAGTTGCACCCGGCCGGCGCGACCCAGATGGAACGGGATGGCGGTGCGTGGATTGAACGGGTTGGGTTCGGCCGGGCCCAGCGCGGCGCCGGGCGCCGGTGTTGCGTCACTCCCGGATTCCTCTTCGATGCCGGTGGGGTGACACATCTCGTCGTAGAGGATCCGTGCCGCCTCGACCCGGGCATCCAACTCGGAGAAGTCCCGCAGGTCGGGATCCTCCTGGGGGTAGATGCGCGCCGTCACCAACGCGATGGTGTAGGACGCACTGTCTCCCGGGGCGATGGTGAACGGCCCGAAGGATGCAAGGAAACGGGTGTCCCTCGCCCCGACAGGATCACCGTCGCGTTCTGTGTTGAGCTGGTCTGGATCCACATACAGGTCACACCCGGGGGGATCGACGCAGAGCGAGTCGGGAAGTGTGGCGTTCTGCCAGCCGCAGAGCAACCGATACTTGTTGCTGTCTCCTTGCGGAGTTCCGCTGCCGCCGTCCGGGAAAGGTTGTCCGGGACCCCAGTCGCGGGCCGGGTCGGAGTCGCTCAGCCACCAGTTGAAACCGAGCGCCGGCCGGGCGGCGCCGGGTGTGTCGAGCAGGGCCAGAGCCAGCGCGTAGGGCACCAGAACCGAGTCGCCGGAAGACGGTTGACGATACTCCGGGCCATCGTAGTCGGCGATCCACGCATAGTCGAATCCAGCGCCCGACTCACCCGTGCTGCGCCGGCCGACGATGTCGTCGCGGGAATTGGCGGAAGCCTCGGAAATGTTGGCCGGTGTCGGCCCCACGTCTCCATCGATGTAGTAGCCGATATAGGCATCCCTGAGGAGTTGGGTGCCGATGTTGGTTACGGTCCCGTCGATGAGGATCATGTCGCCGGCATCCTGATCCGTCCAGGAGCGGTAGATCTCCCGCACGTCGATCTGCAGCGGCAGGTGGTTGGGAGAGATGCGGGGGCAAAGCGTTGCCAATGCCGTATCCTGATAGCCGGCGACGATCTCCAGGGGGGCGCAGGCGGCTTCGGAGTAATGCGGGGACCACGGGTCGGAAGAGCGGATGCGCAAAGTGTCGGCGCTGGAACTTCCCGCCTGGAACTCCTCCTCCAGTACCCAGCCATCGTGGCCGGTGGTCACCAGAGTGTCGTCACCGACAATGGCGCCGACCCACAAGGCGCCCAGAAACAGAAAGTCGTAACTGGCCTCGGCGGAGTAACGCAGGCCGGTGTAACCCGGGTGGTCGCAAGTTTCGGTGTAGGGGTCGTCGAAACTCTCCTCGGGCAGTCCGAGAATGCCGAAATTGGATCCGAGCAGCCAAAGATCGGCCAGGTCGACACAACGTTGTTGCACGTTTTCGCAGGCACCTCCGGCCCATGCCCGTTGTGCTTGTGGTGGCAACATCGGGGGCTGTGCGGGGAGGCTGCAGGCCCGGCGGGCGCCGGCGGCGAAAAACAGACAACACAACCCAACGAAAACGGCAACAGTGTGCAGTTTATAGTGCTTATTGCTCATCGGTTCTCCTATCTCGATCCCAGGACTACTCTCGGCCTTCTTCCGAGACTTTGTTGCCACCGGCGTCCCGCCGGCGGCGCTCCCATTCTGATAGGACTGGTGGGCGGCGGTGTCAACGAGGAGAACCAAAATAAAAACGGTCGGGCTGCGGGGCCGCCGGAGCATCCTGATGCGGAAGCCAGGGAGATGAGCTGTTGCCGCCGCTCTCTCGTTGGGTAAATCGGGCGCCGCAACTTGAGGCCGCCGACTCACCGAGCAGGCCGGCGGCTTCGGCGCGGTCGGTGAGTCCGCCGTCGCCGGCGTTGTACGGAAAGCGCATTCGGTCGCGCGGATCCATTCCAGTGATGACGACGTCCAGGAGCGCGTCGCCGTCCGACCGGCGCGGATGACGCGCCGGTTACTCCGCCCACCAGAGGGTGGCCGCCAAATGCTCACCGGCCGCCTCGGTTCCGCTCTCGCAGGGGAGTAGCGGCATATCCTTGACCGAGCCGAGGGAGATCACCTGGGCTTCGCCGGGGCCGCCGAGCAGGCGGTAGTTGCCGGCGAAGGTGGCCAGGGGGGTGCAGGACTCCAGATCCTCCCGAACCAGCCAGTGCATCTCGTAGGCGTTGTCGCCGAAGGCCCAGTTGCCCAGTACCGCGCCGGGGACGCACTGCGGAACAGGGATCTGCACGGTGCCGGTGATGCGGTTGTCGTTGTTCAGCTCCAGATTCCACTCGGCACCGTCGCCATCGACGAAGCAGAGGCTGATGGCACCCGCGTTGGTGGCGGCGGCGGTGAGGAGAGTGGCGGTCGCGAGGAGGGTGGCGAAAACGGTTTTCACGGGGGAGACTCCAGAATGAACAGTAGAGCCGGCGGGACGCGGCCGTTGGCACAACACCGGCGGTGACGAAACCATAACAATAACCTGGATCGCGCGGCAGGGGGCGATCGCCGTGGAATCATGGGGAGGACTCGGGGGCGGTCCGTCGAGCATGGCTGCGGCTCCCAATGTAGGCTGCGGAGGACGGTGAGTTGGTCTTCCGTCCCACCCCGGCGCCGCGCGCAGGAGACTTGACCCGCATCACCTGCCGGGGCTGTCGTCGGCTGATGCTGCCGCTACGGAAACAGCGCCGTGCACTCCGGCAGCGACCGCGCTCACTTCGATCCACACCTCGAAGAGACGCAGCTTGTTCGTCCCCACTGACCGGGTTGGCGCCGAGCAATGTCGCCGGAATCTGCCGGCCATGGTGGGCGATGCGCTTGCGGCCGATGCCGTGGATCGCGCCCGGCCCTTCAGCAGAAATCGGGACAGAACATCAGGGGAACCTCAGCCCGATCTGGCAGGGCGGAAGCCGATGGTGTGGGAGGGGTAGGAGGGGTCGAAGGCATGGCGGCTGGAGACAGGAAGGTAGGAGGGGAGTTGCCCCAACTGCCGCCCCGTACGACCCGGCAGTCCTGGCCCCCGGATCTCCCTGGATCGGTTGCCGGTGAAGCGCCCAGATCGCAGTCCCACGCGTCATCGCGCCACTGAGCCCATGTCCAACGTTGCGCAGAGAAGAAACGCCATTGGAAAACGCGAGTTCGCAGTAAGAAGCATCCAGGTCGATGAGTTCCTTGGTGCTCCATCGAGGTTGTCCTGAACCGATCGGGTCAGGGTCCATTTGGCGCGGCTGAGGAAAGCATAACAGCGCGGCAGCGACTCAGCTGCTCTCGCGGAGCACGATCGGGGCGTCGCTCAGGCGCTGAAACTCTGAATACAGGGCCTGCAGGTCGGGGTAGGCGCTTTGCGGCCAGAACGCTCGCCTCAGTCGCAAACACCGTTGCAAGGAGACGGCGTTGCCGACCCGGCGCGCGATCATTTGGCAGGAACCGACGCGATTCACCACCGAGGTGTCGGCCGGCAGCGCCTCGATCTCCAGGTTCTGCGGTAGTTGTAGTTGAATGATCTCGGTGCGGACGTTGGCGAAATCGAAGACGATCGGCGTGACTCGGTGAGCAGCAGTCAACCGTGGTTCCCGAAAACCGGTCCAACTTAGCGGCCGCAGCAGCAACCGTGCACCCAACTCCTCGCCGCGGTTGCCGAGATCGAGTGTGGCGCGCGTTGCCAAGAGCGGCGGATCCGAGGACGCCTTTTCGATCCGCAGAGAGTCCACCGCATCGGCGAGCAGGACCCGTTGCAGCAGGTTGGAGAGTGACGCGGCGAGTGGTTCCTCATCGGTGGTTACCCCCAGCGTGTCGCGAATTGCCCAATACTCTTGCCCACTCCAACGATCGCTGCAGTGGCCGCGACAATGGCCCTCGGAGTCGATGGCGACACTGAGGGTTCGTCGATGGGTGTTCGCGCGCGGCGCCGAAAAGGGGATGGTGACCAACCGCTGTTTGACCGCTCCGACCAGCAGCGCAGTGGTTCCTTCGAGTGTCCAGGGCAGTTGTCCGCAGGGGTAGGAATCGAACTCAAGCGAATAGAAGTCGAAACCGCCGTCATCGCGCTCCAGTGCCACCAAGTCCGTGGTGAACTGCCAGATCTTGAGGTCGCGGACGAAGACCCCCTGGTCGCGTGGCAGCCCGAAGGCCAGATGGGCCGGCAGATCAAGCGATCGCAGCAGTTCCCAGAGCAGCGCCTGCCGCTCGTGTGTGGTCCCGCAGCCACGTTGTAGCATCATTTCGCAGGAGCGATTCCGCTTGGACGCTTTCTTCGGCTGCTCGACCCGGCGGATGTGGGCGCGAACCCAGTTGTAGGCGGCGCATACCCGCTCCTCCCGGCTGCCCTCCCGCGGCAACTCCGCTTTCACTTGGTCCAAACGCTTCGAATCGCGTGTAAAGAACGCGTGGATCCAGCGTGTGGATTTCTCCGCTTGCCGATCCCAAAAGCCATGGGTCGAGCGATCGTCGCCATAGTAGAAGAAAGCGTTGGCGCTAACCATCCTCTTTTCAAAACTGAATGGCTCCGCCACATAGGGGGGAAGATTGGTCGCAGTGAACAGTAACTCGCGCGGATCTCCGCTGTCCGGATGCCGTTCCACCCGGACCCAGTCGGCGCAGTTGCGCAGCACGTAGTTGGGCCGCAGAGGGCGGGTCTTGGTGCCGATGGCGACTGTGAACCCGTGCAAGTAGGGACCCAACCGCCAAGTGTAGCGGTTGCGCAACAACGGGATCTCTTTCTGGATCTCCCAGGGCGGCGGCACCGGAAATGAACTCTTGATGCGAATGCGAAAAGCGTAGTCGATGATGCAGTCGGTGGTGACTCCCTGCAGAGAGAAACACTGCTCCTCGATTGTGAGATCATGGCTGCGCACCACTTCGTGCTTGCGCAGATCGCCTTTGTCGAGTTTAAACTCCCGGCCGTCGCGGAGTGTCGTCCGGGCGACGAAAGCTTCCAGTTTTTGTTGTTTCCGAAGCTGTGGAATGGTTCCTTCCGCCTGCGCAACTCCCTCGGGACCCAGAATGCGGATGCGCCGATAGAGGGTGTAGCGCTGAATGTCATGATGGATCTGAGTGTCGTCGTTGGTGACTTCCTCGAAGATCATCACCGCGTCCTGCACCGGGCAATCGGCGGGTGCGGCAACCGCCCAGTCATCAGCGTCGATCGGTCGCAACTCCAGCTTTCCACCTGCCCACGCCCGGGCCGCCGCCAGAGAGATCAACAACAGGCAGACGAGTGTTCGCTTCATTCCAAGTCACTCCTTGGCGCCAGGAGCAGGGACCATCCCCGCAGCCGTTTGCGCTCGATCTCGAACTGGCGAGCAGCGCTGCTCTCCGCCGCATCCAGCATTCTTCCCGTGCGGGTCTGGCGGGAGTGGAAGCGCAGCACTCCCTGCTCCTCCTCCAGATCCGCCTGCAGTTCAGCCACAGCACAAACAGCGCTTCGCCGCGGATGGTGTATTTCAACCCCGGTGCCCTGTGGCAGTTGCCAGTCGACGGTGATCTCCTCCACCCCGGGGGGCCCGAACCAGATGGGTTGCTGGCGTTCGGAACCGATCGCCACGGGCGGCTCGGCGCCGTAGAATGGGTTGGGATGAAAGAGGGTGAGCCCCGCGCTGCGGCGAACGTAGGCCGGCACACTCAGGTGGAAACTCTCCAGCAGCAGATCGCCGCAATCGATCAGTGAATACTGCGTGACCCGGGCCGCGGAGAGGTGGGGCGCCAGCCGGGACTGCCACTCCTGCTCCCGAACAGAAGCGGCCGCGCCGCGAACCGCGCAGCGCTGCTCTCCGGCCAGCAGACCGAAGCTGGAGACACAAACAGTTGCCTCCAGCCCACCGTCTGCGGCGAGCGTGGCGGTCGCCTCCAGCCGTCGCAGCAGTGCATCGACCGGCGGTTCGGGCAGCCGTCGCAAAGCGGTTTCACCGCGG
>JALXCG010000183.1 GCA_026991065.1 Gemmatimonadota bacterium
GCGCTCAGCGAGAAGAGGGGGGAAGAGCAAACCGCCGAGGGCGATGATGGTCACGCCGGAGGCCCCGGTAAAGGCGGTGAAGAATGCACAGGCCATGAGACTAACGATGGCCAGTCCCCCCGGCATCCAGCCAAACAGCGCGCGGGATACAGCGACCAAACGTTGAGGAGCGCGGCTTTCCGCAAGGACATAGCCGGCAAAGGTGAAGAGCGGGATCGGCACCAGGGTCGGGTTGGTCAGGCGCAGCATGTCGACCACCGACTGCATGCCGGCAATCAACACCTGCAGCGTGAGGGGTTCTCCGGGATCCAGGGAGGTCCAAAAGAACCCTCCGATTGCAAGTCCCGCGAGAATCGCGAAGAGAGGGGTGCCGAGAAGCGCAAGCAGAATCAGCAGGGGAACCAGGTAAGACATCAGCTCCCCTCCAGGTTCAGCGGCGCTGAGTCGGATGAAGCCTCAACCTGCTCTCCGCCGCGGGCCACTTCGCGTCCCCGCAATTCGGCGATTGCGCGTGAAACAAAGCGCAGAGAGATGACCGAAAAGCTCACCGGGATGATGATGGTTGCCAACCACGCCGCAACCGGTATGGCGATTCCCTCGCCCAGGACGATGGTAAAGGCCACTCCATCATCACCGACCAGGTACTCGGTCCAAGCAGCAAAAACACTGCCGGGCAGCAGCCAGCGAAAAGGCGCCAAGAGAGTGGTGCCCGGGTCCGGCGGCAAGAAAGCGCAAGTCGCGGCAAGGAACAGAATGGCGGTAATCACCGCCGCCGCCAAGTCAGCGACGACCGCCGCTATGCGCGCATAGCGCGGGGCCAAGAAGCGTGAAAGCGCATCTACCGAGATGTGGCGCCCTTCGCGCGTGGCCACCGAGGCAGCGATAAAACCGATCCACAGGACCGAATAGCGAATGGCCGGATCCGCCCAGAGCAGGGAGTCGCCTGTCTTGCGCAGCACCACCTGAGTCACGCCGAGTACAATCATCACCAAGAGAAACCAAGCCAGCAGAGCTTGTTCCACTCCATGAATAAGACGGCGTGCAAGGCGCGGTGCAAGAGCAGCCACAGGTTCTCCCGGGGTTTAGGTCTCTGGCCGAGGCGGCGGGCTATTGAGAGGCGTGCTGAGTCCGATACTCCTGGAGGGCACCGAGCACGCTATCCAGCGTAGCTTGATCGTAGAGCTTCCCGACCAATTCATCGCGAGCCTTTTCGCCAACCTTCTCCCACTTCGCGATCTGCGCCTGATCGACGTGAACCACCTCGATCCCCTCTTTCTGCATGCGCTCGACCGCGGTCTTCTGATCTTCCCGGGTTTGCGCGTTCAGGGTCGCCGTGTAGCGCCGACAGATCTCCAGGACCTTGTCTTGGTACTCGGGGGGTATCTTGTCGAACTGCTTCTTGGTGACCACGACAGCGCCGATGGCATCAGTGAAAGGACTGTCCATCATGTACTTGACCCGCGTGAACCACTGCAAGCCTACGGCGGCGTAGGGAGAGGTGTAGATCGCATCGATCAGGCCGGTCTGCAGAGAGGTCAACACATCTGTGATCTGCAGCGGCGTGGGGTTGATGTCGAACGCCTTGAAAAAGGCCTCCGCCAACGGGTCACCTTCCCACATCCACATCTTGACCTTGCGCAGATCCTCTACCGTTCGCACCGGAGCGTTGGCGAAGATGTGAACGAAACCAACTTCAGCCCACCCGAGGAGGACGTACCCCTTGTCGGCGAGGTCCGCGGTGAAACCATCCTCCAGGGCACCGCGCACGTAGTCCACTTCGGCGTAGTTTCGGTAGAGGAAGGGAACTTCCAGGGCGCGAATCTTCGGCAGGATCTCCCCCAGCCCTACTCCGGTAAACCCTCCTCCGTGCAACTGTCCAACGCGCATCTTGCGCAACACATCGTGTTCGTCACCGGCGACGCCGCCGGGGTAGAATTTGAATTTCACGCTACCGTTGGTTGCGGCCTGAACCTCCTGGTTCATGGCGCCCATTACCTTCATCCAACTGGTGCCATCCGGGGCAAGGGTGGCTATTTTAAGGGTTACGCCCTGGGCCGCGCCGGCCAAGACGATGACGGTTGCGGCCAGACCAAAGATTTTTTTGAAACACATGGGGAATCTCTACTCAATTCATGGAAACATCAGGGATGTGGTTCAGGCGCTCACAAGCAGGCGAGACACGTTTTAGAACCACTCATCGGCCATGGGTAGCAGGCGCTTAGCCTTGGCCTTGGCGATGGCATTTGAAAGGCCGGAATCGGGATCCAGCCCCTCGGGTTGGGCCAAGATCCACTCCAGAGTCTCGGTAAACAGGTCTGGATCCCAAGTCTGACGGGCAAAATACTGCGCGTAGAAGAGATGGGCGAGTAGATAATGGTTCTCGGTGATCTCAAAGACCTTGTCGAAATGCTCTTGGGCCCGCTCAGGGTCACCGCCGAGGATTTTCGAACGAGAAGCGTAGTAGACGGCCATAAAAAGATGCGGACCGGCGTGATAGTAGGTGGGGTCGATCTCCAGGGCGCGTTGCATCAGGGCCTCTACGCGAGGAAGGTCGGCCAGAGCCGCAGTGTTGTCGAGATTGAGGTTGATCCAGGAACCCCAGGCATTGGCGGTCCAAAAGATCGCCTCAAGGTATTTGTCGTCCAGCTCACGGACCGCTGCTTGGAACTGCTCCAGAGTGCCGCCTTGTGCCTGCGCAAAGTCCTTATCGCCACGCTCCAGAACCCCCAGGGCATGGTCCCGCGCACGCAAATAGAGAGCACTCGCCCGGGTCGGGTTCTCATCTTCGACAAAGCCCAGGGCATAGCCCGTGATACTTCGCGCCTGCAGCAGGTGCAGCGCATCGTTCTTGGGCGAAGTCTCCAGAAGACCGTCAATGAGCAGAATCGTCCCCGGCAGCCCCTGTGCCACGAGTTCCGCGTCGGTGTCGCGTTCAATTCGCGCGCCGGCATCTTGCAGAATCGGCTCCATGAAGCCGATGGCACTGCGCTGCACTACCCCGCAACCACTCAAAGCCAAAGCACCGACCATGGAGAAAACGACGAAAGAGCGGCGACCGCGCACCGGTAAATGGTGGCACTGGAGCGCACGAGTGGTTGCTGTGATTGCAACCGGGCGCCAGCCTATCTTTGGGTTCTGCATGCGCGAAGATCTCGGTAAAAGGGGGATTCCGTCCACCGCCAGCGACCTTGGCACAACTTGCGGCGACTTCGAAGCAACGGTCAATTCTCGGCCATGTTGCAGGCTAGTGTAGGGGTGCGATCACTGTCAATTTCGATCGCGCGGGGCGAATCGGCCAAAATCCAAATGGTTCGGGGACGACCGTGGGGAGTTGTCCACCGGGAACTTCTTTGGTAGCCTGCGCATTGCACTGAATGCTGAGTTTGTAAGTTCGGGCTCTGTATTCACTTGCGATTCATCCCAAGAAACTGGTTCCACACTCGGAGGTGCATTCCCTCTCCTTGCCTATTGAAAGCCGGAGTTCTCATCCTCCCTGGCATTTGCCGGAGGCGTGATCTCCACCGTACTCTTGGCAATCCTGCAGCCGGAGCAATCTTGTCCCGGCACTCCCTGTCTCCCCAACGTGACCTGCGCCAACCGGGGTTCCCGGGGGGCTCTTGCCAGAGCCTGTCATCGACAGTCTCTGCCTGTCAGGCTTGCCGTTCGCAATTCCCGTCGATTCGGTCCTTGTCATGCACGGACCCATCGTCTTCCAGGGAGTACTCCTATGACTTTGAGATTTGGCCGATTCCTCCTGGCCCTTGCTCTCGCGGTGGGCTTGGCGGTTCCCGATGCGGTCGCCGGTGTAGCCGGCAAGGTGACCGGCAAGGTAACCGACCAGGCCACCGGTGCGGGGCTGGTCGCAGCGAACGTTTCCCTCGTCGGAACGCTTTATGGCGCCAGTACCGACGACAACGGCAACTTCTTCATTCTCAATGTGCCGGCGGGGCGCTATGACCTCCGCGTCGACTACATTGGGTACAAGAGCTTCATCCGGCGCAACATTAAGGTTACGCCCGACCTCACCACAAAGATCGAGATCCCGCTTGAGGCCACGCCACTCGATATCGGCGCGGAGACCGTGGTAATCGCCGAACGCGAGTTGATTCAGCAGAGCGTGACCAACTCCTATCGCGTCAGCAGCGGCAAGGAGATTGAGGAAGCACCGATCCGGGGTTACCAGGAAGCGGTTGCCGTAAATGCCGGTGTCGTAAGCGATGACTCGGGCGACATGCACTTCCGCGGTGGCCGCGGCAACGAAGTGGCATTCTATGTGGACGGGGTTCTGCAGAACGATCTGCTCTCCGGCACCAACAACACCGAAGTTTCCTCCGGGGCGATCGAAGAAGTATCGGTCCAGAACGGTGGCTTTGGCGCCGAGTATGGCTACGCCATGTCGGGCATCGTCAACGTCGTTACCAAAAGCGGCCGCGATGAGTGGACCGGCCGGGTCGAAGCCGTGACCGACGCGGTTGCCGGCGACTGGGCCAACACGCTGAGTTTCGGCTACAACTTGCTCAACGCCTCGATCGGTGGCCCCCTGGGGACCAAGAACCTGACCCTCTTCGGATCTCTTGAGTATCTCAACAACGATGACAAGGATCCCTCACCGATTTCGGTCGAAGATGGTTCACCGCTCCCCCACAACTCACTCAAGAGCACCAACGGAACACTCAAGCTCACATTCAAGCCGACCGAGAGCTTCTCTCTCCAGGGCTCATTCCTCCACTCCGAAAACGACGCCGAGTACTACACGACCGGCGGCCGCTCCGGCAGCCAGGGCGACGCTTGGAAGTACAACACAAACCACGCGCCGATCAGCGAGGACTACACCAACAATGTCGCCCTGAAAGGGACTTACTTCTTTGGTGCGGCGACGTTCGCCGAGGCGCAGGTCTCCTATTTCGAGACCGACTACAAAGAGGGCGATGGCGTCTACTTCGACGACCTTTTGTCCTACATCGGCAACGGCGGCTTGTCGTCACGCGATGGTCTCTTCCGTGTTCCCGGTTCGTCGTTTGATGATTACCTCCATCGCCACTCGCAGAAGTGGGAGTTCAATGCTCACCTGGTGCGGCAATTCACCGATGTCCTGACCTCCGGATTCGACCATGAGATCAAGACGGGTATCCAGTACCAAGAGCACGAACTGCGCAGTTATCGGAACGCTTTCCCTTCCAGTGGCAACACCGATATTAACGCATATGGCTACGATCATGCGGGCAACGAATACGATGGCGAAGACGACTTCGATCGCCTGCTCTCCGGTCCCAAGAAGCCGGTTCTCTTCGCCTACTACCTGCAGGACAAGATGGAGTTCGAGGACTTGATCATCAACGCCGGTCTGCGTTTTGATTATCTCGATTCCAAATCCGATGTCTTCAAGAATCTCACCAACACGCCACAGCCCGGTGTGAAGCTTCCACTGGGCGGCGACGATCAAGCGCTCGACCCGAGCGATTTCGAACCCAACGATGCGTCAACCCAGGTCTCGCCTCGTTTGGGCGTGAGTTTCCCGGTTAGCGAGCGAACCCATTTCCACCTGAACTATGGTCGGTTCTTCCAGCAGCCGAATCTGAATGACCTCTACTCAGGGCTGGCCTGGTACAACAAGCTGATCTTCGGGGGCTTCGCGGCGCAAGTCGGAAATCCCAACCTTGAAGCTCAACGCACAACTGCGTATGAAGTCGGTTTCCAGCACGAGCCGATGGATGGAATGATGATCGATGTCACGGCGTTCTACCGCGACACCGACGGCCTGATCAACCTGGTCAGCCAGGATGGCAAGCCGTCCGGATTCATCGCTCCGTTCAATGTTGATGTAGGTACCAACAAAGGCGTTGACTTCACCTTGGAGACTCTCCGTCGCAACAAGGTCAGCGCACGCGCGACCTACACCCTGTCCTATGCGACCGGTACCGGCTCTTCCGACAACTCCACGTTCAACAACGTGTGGTTGGGTTACGAGACGGCCAAGACCACCAAGGCGCTTGATTTTGACCAGCGTCATACTTTCTTGCTGGCGGTAGACATCCGCAACCGGGCCGACGAAGGGATCAAGCTCTTCGACTCCCATCCACTGGAAAACGCCGGGGTCAATTTCATCGTCCGCGGTGGCAGCGGCCTGGCCTACACCCCAACCAACATCCACAACTCTGTCGACCTGGGCGCGGTTCCGCGTTACACGCCAATCGCGGCGATCAACTCCTCCTACCGTCCCTGGACGGTGCGCGTAGACATGAAGGCCAACAAGGAGTTCAAGACCGAAAGCGCCAGCGCTAACTTCTACGTGGAGGTTCTGAACCTTTTCGATCGCAAGAACCCGGTTGACGTGTACACGGCCACAGGAACCGCCACGGATGATGGCTACCTGGGGACCGCGGCAGCGGATGCGCAGATCGAAGCTCTACAGCTCGATCCCGAAGAATTCCGCTCAAACTACTCGGATCGTCTCTCGAACCCCTTCTTCTGGGACGTACCGCGCCTCGTCCGCGTGGGCCTGGTCCTGGGTTTCTAGACCTCGGGAATGGGAATACAAGGAGTCATCATGGCAAGAAACCGAAACGGATGGTTGCTGGGCGGCGCGGCCGCGACCGTCACCATCTTGGCCGGAGCGACGTCGCTATTGGCGGCGACCTCCGGTACCAGCAACATCAATCAGACAGCGAATCGAGACCAAGTCACGCTTGGCGCCAACAACTGGGGTCTCGAAGTCACCAACTACGGGTCATTCGGCTTTGATGTTGAGGCATCAGACGCCGGTGGCGAATTCCCGCGCGGGTCGGGGCACTACATCCTCTTCGCCGGCGGTTTTCAGTTTGGAACACTGGTCAATGGGCAGCCACAGGTCAGCCAGGTGGAATTCGATTCAGAGTTCCAGCCCGGCAGCATCACCGGCGGCCCGGCACCGGTCGACCAACTCACCTCCAGTGATCCCATTGGAACTGTTCTCCTGGCTTCCGACAGCGATCCATCATTGCCGGCCGGCTGGCCGAGTGATCTCCCGATTGTCGGAAACGCCGCCACCTACGCGGTATTCAACGACCTCGACCCCAGCCTCTCGTCAGATGTCGGCCAGGTTCCGCTGGGTATCGAGATCTCCCAACACTCTTTTGCTTTTGCCAAGCAGGGAGCCCAGGGAGATATCGTTTATCTGCGCTTCACCCTAACCAACAAGTCGGATCAAGACTACACCGACTCCTATGCCGAAGTCTGGTTTGATCCCGACAACGGCAGTGCCGGTAACGACCTGACCGGCTGTGATGTCGCCACATCGCTCGGCTATGTCTACAACGGTAGCGAAGAGGATCGGAATACAGCAATGGGCGCGGATTTCTTCCAGGGCCCAATCGTCGAAGATCCCGATGGCGTGGTCATTCAGCGTGGCTCGGTTACGTTCAACAAAACCGATGACTACACATACATTGATGGCGATGTCGAAATCCCGGGACTTCGTGTCCTGGGCATGAGCGCCTTCTCTTTCTATATCAACGGTACCGACCCCGACACCGATACGCACCGCTACAACCTCATGAGAGGACTGACCCGGGAAG
>JALXCG010000184.1 GCA_026991065.1 Gemmatimonadota bacterium
GGCCCGAAGGGCGACACTGGTGCCACCGGTCCGCAAGGCCCGCAGGGCCCGCAAGGTCCATCCGGCCCGAGCGGTCCACAAGGCCCGAAGGGCAACACCGGGGCAACCGGTCCGCAAGGCCCGCAGGGCCCGCAAGGTCCATCCGGCCCGAGCGGTCCCCAGGGTCCGGCAGGCTCCGTCCAGTTTGGCGACTATGTTTCCGGCAGTTCGTCGAGCCCGGGCTTGGTGCTCAATAACTCTTACACTGGCGCTGGCCTGATTGGGCAAAGCTCTTACTATCTCGGCGTTGGCGGTAGCTACGACGACTATTACAGCTATCCGAGTGCCGGAAGTACCGGTGTTTCCGGTCGTGGCTACTACGTAGGTGTTTATGGCTACTCGGCTGCCGGTAGTAGTGGCCACTCTGCGGTATTGGGTAGCTATGACGGTTCGTATAGCTATTGGTCCGGATCTGGTGTGACCGGCTATGGCTACAACTTTGGAACCGCTGGAAAGAGTTCCTACGGTGGCTATGGCCTTCTCGGTGCCTACGGGAGTGGTCTTTACTCCAGCTCGTATGGCTACCTGGCAGAGAGCGGCGAAGTTGGGTTTGGTGCCTATCTCGATGGTGGTAATCCGCGCGACGGTTACGCTGCGTTCATGCGCGGCAACGCTTATCGTTCGGGTGCCAGTTACCAGGTTCTTGACACTGCCAAGGGACAGCAACTGGTCGCGGCCGTCCAATCGCCCACTGAAGACCTGATGTGGAGTGGCACGGCGGAATGGAACGGCGAATCACTGCAGATCAAGTTGCCGCAGGGCGCGCGGGAGATCGTCTCCGACGATGTTCAGATGCGCGTGCTCGTCACGCCGGTGGGCTCACCCGCCATGCTCTATGTCAGTTCGGTTGAGAAGAGCAGCTTCGTCGTGGACCGCGTGGCGCTCCCCGGCCTCAACTCTGCGGAGCCTGTGACCTTCAACTGGATGGCAATCACACGCGTCAAGGGTGCTGAAGAACGGCGTACCGTGACCCAAGCATTCCGCGATGCGATGGATCTGTATCCGAAGATCAAGTCCGCGATGAAAACCGGAACGGTAACGACCGAGCAAGTCTCAGACTAGCCAGCGCATCACCAAGTGGATCTCTGTTGGACTCCGGCAGAGATCCACGTTGAGGCGATCCACCAGCCGAGAGTGTCATCCAGGACACTCTCGGCTTTTCAGTTCAAGCCCCCCTACTTGATGGATTCCAACACAACCCTCAAGCCCTACTGAGGCGCATGAGTCGCACCCAGTGTAGAAAGATCGGACACGTCGCCCCGTACTCGCCCCTGCTCCGGTCTCTGCGTTGCCAGGTTCTCGCAAGGCAACCAGCCTTCGCGTGGACTCAGCGCCTTGTTTCGAAGCAGGCCCGAACACGGGACTCGAAAGCCAATGCGCGACAGGCCCCTAGTCCCACAAAATCCAGGTCAGCGCCAGGGAATACTGCGGACCGTAGATCTCTCCACTGTATCCCAAGTTGCGTCCATCCACGCGCAGCCGGAAGTCGTCGGTGATCTTGATCTGCGCGCCGCCAGACAACGCCGCATGCCAGTGCTGCCCTTCGTGCTCTGCCATCAGCGCAGCTTCGAGTGCGCATGACAACGGCCGATTGGGGTCGTTCCAGACCCAAGTCGCGCCTCCGTCAAGAGAGTGCTTCCAGAGCGAATCGCCGGGCAGATCCCCCCCATCTAATTGCCAGCCCGCCCATGTATTCCAACTGCCACGCCGGGCGCGAGCAGCTACATAGAGCGCCCCCTGGCGCTCCTGGTCAAGAACCACCACCCAATCGTAGGGGATTTCCGCATTGCGTTGGGTGAACCGAGCACGCTCCGACCAGTATGTCAGGCTGCTCCCGGTTTCGACTTCCCAGTCGTCGGTTGCGCGCCGGAGGTGGACGTGGGCGGAGCGCCCCTGCTCAACCAATGCGAAATCCCGCTCAAGGTAAAGATGCTCCAGGTAGGTGAGCGGACGTGTGTGGAGGCTGGCGCTGAGAGCACAAGACCACTTCTCTCCCAGTGCCGTCGACCAAGCCCCCCCGCCTTGATAGAAGGTCTTGGAAAGACTTGGCGAACCGGCTTCGGGAGCAAACCGATAGTCGGTGACAGTGCCGCGGGAACGACTGCCAAAAAAACGTACCTCTCCCATCCCATTAAGCCCGATGCGGTCCTCCACCGACCACCACTGCATGCGCAGGTGGCGCGGGAAGTTCTCCCCCACCACATTGCTGTAGGCGGAGCTGCCGGTACTCTGCTGAATTCGCCAGGTGACTCGCAGATGATGCCGCTCGTGCCAGTTTCCCGACCAACTCAGCACACCGTCCATGTGCGTTTCATCGATGGCCGCAAAACTACCGACACCATTCAGTCCGGATAGTTCGCTGCTGGATGACTGGGTAGAGAGGCTTGCGGCTATTCCTTTGGACGGCAGGTGGGCGCTGGCCCCCACGAGGGTAATGTCATCCCGCTGGATATGCGTGGAGCGCAGGCCCCGGTCCGGCAGCGTGGCGGGTCGCTCACTCCCTTCCAACGAAAGGAGCAGGACCCGCGACTGGAAATCTGCATTCCCGGAACGCCAGGTCAGCGCACGCGCCTGCGTGAGAGTCGGTGCACTGGCATCCAGCACCTCATCCTGTGGCCAAGTTGCGAGAGGCTGGACCGCACTGTGTCTCTTGTGCAGAAGGGTCAGTGCATCACTCTGGCGAATTGGAGCACTGATCTCAATCTCCTCCCCATCCATATCGCGTCCCCAGCCACCCTCCCCTGCCAGGCGAGTTCTTACTCGATCAGGTGTCGGCATGGTCGGCGCCAATTCAACGGTGGCTGCTCCCGTCGGGTGCCAGCTATCGCCGCATTCGGAGAGGCGAAATCTGCCTCCCAATGCGGCGGGAAAAAGTCCCAGATCAACCGCATTGCTGGCCGCGGCGTGCAAAGGGATGCCTTCCCAGTAGACTGCGGTGGCGGCAGCATGCATCCCTGAAAGGCCCACCGCTTGATGAAACCCGGCGCGCCACGGCCGGGAAGCGGTGACGGGTGTGAGGCGTGCCATGCCCAGCGCCAGGTTCGCCGCTTGTCCATGCTCCGCCAACTGCTGCAATGGAGTTTCCAGAGTCCAGGGGACGACTCCCTTTGCACCATCTTCCGCCACAGCCTCATCGACGGCATGAGCGGTGAAATCTCCACACAGTGCTGCGGCGACCAGCCCAATGAGGGTTGTTGCGACTTGCATGTTTGGTTTCATGAGTCTCTGCTGTCGTCGACGAGGCCGCCGCCGGCAAAAGCGTGCGGTACTCCGGTGCGTGGGTTGACAATGAGTTCGACCTGGGTGCCAAACGTCTCTTCAAGTGATTGCCGAGAGAGAACCTCATGCGGAGGGCCGGAAGCCAGCACTCTACCGGCTGCCAAAAGAATCACCCGAGATGCGTGTTCCGCGGCCAGTCCCAGATCATGGGTAACGAGAATTGTTCCCATCTTCCTTTTTGCCTGTGCTTGTCGCAAGACAGAAAACAGAAGGGATTTGTGCTTCAAGTCCAGATGGGCGGTTGGCTCATCCAGCAAGAGAACCTGCGGTTCCTGGGCAAGGGCAATCGCCAGTCCCACACGCTGCCGCTCCCCCCCCGATAGATTCTCCATCAGTCGCGTGCGCAGATCGCCCAGCGCGGTGGCCTCAATCGCGGCCTCAATCGCTTGTCGGTCGATCGGGCGCAATCGCTGCCACGGTTTCAGGTGTGGGAATCGTCCGAGCGCGACAAGGTCTTGAACGGAGAAGCCGAACGCGCGTGGCACATCCTGGCCGAGGGTGGCTACCTGGCGGGCGACCGCTTTCCGACTCAGATCGACAAGCGCTTTGCCGTGCAGGCGAATATCCGCCCCCGCGGCAGGCGCCAGCAGCCCTGATAGAATCCGCAGCAGCGTGCTCTTGCCGCCGCCGTTGGCTCCGAGAAGAGCGACGATCTCCCCTTCTGCAAGGGTCAGGTCGACGCCATCCAGTATTGAGCGCGCGCCATACGAGAAGGAGACGTTCCGCGCTTCAAGAAGATAACGACTCACTGGAGTGTTCCGCCGCGCACCAGCAAATAGAGGAAGAACGGCCCGCCGAGAAGAGCCGTAACCACCCCTACGGGGATCGGGCTCGCAGCGAGTGTGTGAGCCAGTAGATCCGATGCGGTGAGCAGAGCCGCACCGCCAACAATCGCCAGAGGCAGCAATCGTCTGTGGACGGACCCCACCAAGAGACGCAGTGTGTGGGGTACCACCAAACCGACAAAGCCGATGAGTCCAGTGAAAGAGACCACGCAGCCAATCAGCAGGGCTGCCAGTGCCAGCAAGAGCAGGCGAGTTGTCTCAATCGATATGCCCAGATGAGCAGCCCCATCTTCACCCAGGCTCCAGGCATCGAGGGTTCGGGCCTGGCTCATCAAGGCCAGAAGCCCCAGGGCCACGACGCCGGAAGCGAGGGTAAGTGCTCGCCGAGACAGCGCGGTGAACGGGAAATCCAGGTTTCCCATGAGAACGGCAACGATTGTCTGCAGCATCTCGTCAGACCAGGTCATCAGGAGCATGATGAAAGCGCTGCCCAAGAATCCCACAATCACCCCTGCAAGAAGCAGCCGATCACGTCCACCGCCGTTACCGGTGCGCGCGATTCCAAACACCGCGAGCGTACTCGCGATTGCACCCAGAAAAGAGAAGAGCGGCAAGGTCAGCGCAGAGCTGATGCCCAGGCAGAGAGCCAACGCAGAACCACAAGCTGCACCAGATGATGTTCCCAGTATGTAGGGATCCGCCAGCGGGTTGCCCAGGAGTGCCTGGAGCGTGACGCCGGTCCCCGCCAGTGTGGCGCCGGTGATGATCGCCAACAGCAGCCGGTCGCTACGGATGCGGATGATCGCGGCGCTGCTTGACGCCAGATCGCCACCGCTGCAGTAGGCCCACAGATCCTCGAGCGGCAGGTGAACACTTCCCCAGGCCAATTCCGCAATACAGAGGATTCCGGTCAGCAGCAGCAAAGCAACGGTGACTACGGATGTTCGCATGCTCTAACGCTTCTTGGCCGGGTCGCCAAGTGGGAAGAACAGGTCCAGCAGAGCCCGCGCGCCATCGGGGCTTCTGGGGCCCGGGCGTACCAACAGATCAGGGGCGACCGATGCGTGGACCCGGTGGTTTCGCACGGCGGCAATCGCCTGCCATCCCCGGCGCGCATTCAACGGGGCGAGATTCTCGCGCTGGTGCGTCATGACGATGACCTGAGGATCTTTTTGGACGACCACCTCGGGTGCGATCCGTGTATAGGCCCGGGGGAGCCCGGCCGCAATATTCTCGCCGCCAGCCAAGCTAATGAGTGATCCTTCGAATGATTGATCGGTGACAGTCATGAGCGGGTTCGGATCAATCTCGAAGAAGACCCGGACTCTTTTTCCTCGAGACCGGCGCGCTGCTTCGCTGCGGACCGCCTCGATCTTGCTGGCTGTGATTCGGGCGAGTGAGTCTGCCTGAGTGGAGTTACCAAGAAATGTTCCCAGCCGACGAATCGAATCAGGCAGATCCTCAATCCGTTCCGGATACATGGTGTAGACATTGATCATCAGGTGCTCGAGTGCGAGCCGAACCCGTTCCTGGGTCACGCGTGTCACCAACACAGCATCCGGCCGCAGTGAGAGAATGCGCTCCAGATCGGGAGAGGCAAAACCACCAATGCGGGGTTTTGCCAGCGCTTCTTTCGGATGGTCACAATGGGAACTCACGCCGACCAATCGGGTTCCCGCACCCAGCGCGAAAACAGTCTCTGTAATGCTTGGGGCGAGAGATATCAAGCGCTGCGGCCGCGGCTGGAGTGGGTGCTCTCGTCCCAAATCATCCCGAATGGACTCAGCAGCATAGCCGGTCGTTGCCACCAGGAACCACCCGAGAAGCACTGCCGCAATACCGAGACCAATCTCTTTGCCTGTCACCGCACAAGTCCCACTGATCCAACTTGTACACCGTCGATCCGCACCCAGTAGAGCCCGGTTGGCTGACTGATCCCCTGATCGTTGTTTCCGTTCCAACGAAAAGCGACCCGTCCCCCGGGAAGAAATTCGTCAGCCAATACCTTCACGGTTTCACCACGCAGGTTGGAGATCACGATGCGGTGATCGCCCGGACTAGGAAGTGTGATCTCGAAGCGAACGAAACGAAGCTCCGCGGGCGAGTTCGCGACATGCCCGGCAGAAACTTGTGCTCCCCCCCCAGCCGCATGGCGAGCCGCTGCGAGTGTTACCGCGAATCCGATCAACAACGCTGAAATCAAACACCTCATTTGGCCACTTCTTCGCGTTCTGCCGGGCGAAGATCTCATTCAGCGTACCCCATAGCTCTGTTCGATTGATTCCGATTCGCCACGCAACTCGAAAACCCAGCGATTTCCAACAGCCAAAGGAAAGTAGTCGGACCCATACAGAACCCCGTCGCGGGTTTGATTGCCGCGGATGTCAGAACCCTTCAAAGTGGCTTTTCGCAGGAAACGGTTGTCGCGGCGGTCGACCGCCACAATGCCCACGTCCGGTGCGAAGAAGAAACTCGCATCTCCGTATTCTTGATTGCTTTGCCGGACAATCTCCAGGCAATGGTCGAAGCGAGTTCCAGCCGCCTCGATGGTTGTGTCGGCGGCGGACACTGTCCATGTGATGATCTCTGTCACTGTACCACTGCCCGGAACGGATAGCTGCACAGTGTCCGCCCAGCTCTCGCCCAGGGGAGCAGGAATCGAGATGAAGGGATCACTGAGTAGCACTTCGAGCAGATCGCCATCAACTCCAGCGGGACAAAGAGCACCTCCACAATCACCGTCCAGTCGTGGCGAATCGGCGCTCTTGGCCAGGAGGATCTCTTCGGTACTTCCCTGGACCAGCCACTGCAGAATAAAGAGATCACTGGGCGCGGCAGGTTCGGTCGGACGAGGCTCGCACGCCGCCCATGCCATTGTTACGATCAGCATCGCCGCGCGCAGCCCACTGCGTTGCCACTTCACGGAGTCAGCCGTTGCATCGTTCGGGCGAATGGGATCGCCTCACGCAGATGATCAAGCCCGCAAATCCAAGCAACGACGCGTTCTAGCCCCATGCCAAAACCACCGTGAGGGACCGAACCGTAACGTCGCAGGTCCTTGAACCACTCAAAGGCCTCGTGTGGCAAACCGTGGGCGTCGATTGCGCTTTCCAGTTGGCTCAGCTCTTCCATGCGTTGGCCGCCACCGATGATTTCGCCATAGCCTTCGGGAGCTAGCACATCCACGCCCAGAACGCGCTCAGGATTCTCTGGATCCGGCTTCATGTAGAAGGCTTTGACCTCTTTCGGCCAGTGAGTCACCATGACCGGTCGATCAAAATGGCTGGCGATCACCGTCTCGTCTCCACCGCCAAGGTCGGCTCCAAAAGGCGTTTCGGTACCCGCGGCGGCCAAGATCTTGAACGCCTCATCGTAAGTTACACGGGGAAAAGGCTCAGACTCAAGAACTCGCGCCAAGGGGGCCATGTCACGCTCCAGCACGGAAAG
>JALXCG010000185.1 GCA_026991065.1 Gemmatimonadota bacterium
GTTGAAGGGTCCGGCTCCGAAGACCCGGGCACGCGCGGTACGAGTCGTTCGCCAAACTCCAGGGGAGAGTAGTCGACGCTTCGACACCAAGACCGGCCATGCCCACCGGCCCAAGTACCTGCTGCCCGGCTCAACCCCGCCGACTTCGCGATTCACCAGGCGCCGCGGCGGTGGTTCCGATTCCCTTTCTATTTATGTTGCATGCTCCAACAAAGCGGCGCCCCCGCGCCCGGCTCCCCCATCGGTGCAATGTGTCACTTCCGGGAGCTGGGATCCCGCCGAGCCGGCTGGTCGGGCGGAGCCGGAGCGTTCGGCTCCAGACCGCCCTTCAGCTTTGGCAACGCCCCATGCCATGGTGCATTCCGCTGATCCCAAAGCGGCACAGTCGGAGCTTCTGTGCGACCTCTGCGGAGCAGAGACGAGTGCGGGGCGAAGTGAAGACAATGCGCGACAGGCTCCCAGCGGGACTTAGGTGGGTGCTCACTCCCCCGAGAGCAGCACAGAGACGGAGGCTTCTGCTCCGATCCACGCCACGTTTCCCGGCCCTCCGAAGGCGCCCATGTCACAGCGGGAGGAGTTGTGTTCGTGGTAGTACTCGGGGAAGAAGACGTGGCCCCAGTTGCCCCCATCGGTGCGCAGCGGATCGCCCCGATCAATGCACGGCGATATCGGACGCAGCGTATAGGAAATGCCCTTGTAGATGCCGAAGGAAGGATCCTCTTCGATATTGCCTTCTCCTTCACGTCCGCCCTGCACATCGCTGTAAACGACGTCGGCGGTGCACCAGGACCCCTGGTCGATCTGATCCGGCAGATTGCCCCAGAGAATCGAGCTGTTCATGAGGAGATCGCTGTAGTTGGACAGGAAGACACCCCCACCAAACGAGGATTGGTTTCCGGCGATCGTGCAATTGACCAGTTCGGGATCAGAATAGCTCAGGGCGTAGATCCCGCCCCCCCTTGGCGCGGAACACTCCGCGATCAAGCAATTCTCGAGAAAGGGTGAGGACACATTGCATGCGATACCACCACCAGACGATTGTGCGTGGTTGTTGACGAAAAGCACCGCCTTCAGTCGGGCTCCTGGGCCGTGGTTGCTGGTCATGCCGGCTCCTGTATCGGCGGTGTTTCCATGGAAGACAGATCGAATGATCTCCACAGTACTGCCGTTGACATCCAGCGCGCCGGCCCAGGACCTTGCCGTGTTGCCCAAGAACACGCAGTCCTCGACCCGACCGCTTGACGCGTCCCCGAAGAACACCGCGCCGGCGTACGCATCGCTCCAGTTGCTTCTGAACACGCAATTGCGGAGGGTCAGGTGAGCGTCTCTTGCATTGATCGCGCCGCCCTCGGCCCAGTAGACACTGTTGCTTTCGAAGTCGCAGCCCACGAAAGTGGCGCTGGCGTTCTCCCAAGCACTGGCTCCGCCTCCGCCGGTGCCGGTGTTGTTCGAAAAGACGCAGCGCAGAAATAGCGGGTGTGCATTCGAGCCGCTGCAATAGGCGCCACCACCTCGTCCATCGGGCCACGGCCCGGTCGCCCGGTTGCCGTCGATTCGGCACCGTGAGATTGTGGGCGAGGCATTGAGGCAGTGGACGCCGCCGCCATTGACGGCGGCTCCGCCCGTAACGCTGACCCCGACGAGCGCGCTGTGTCGATCCTCTCCCGACTTGAAGCGGACCGTCGACTTCGGGCCCTCGTAGACGATTGCGGTTGAGGCAACGATCCTCCAGTCATCCGGATCCTCCCCGGTGACGACGATCGCTTTGCCGACAAAGTCGATGGATTCCGCATAGCTGCCCGGGTGCACCAGCACGGAGTCTCCGTCCACCGCGGCTTCGATCGCCGACTGAATGGTGGGGTATTGTCCGGGCACGTCCAGCATTCTGGCGCTGGCGGTACCCAATAACAGCAGGATCAGGAACGCTTTTCTCATGGCCCACCTCGAGGGGTTTCAGGGGTAACGCTGCAGGGGGAGCTTCCGCCACTCCCGCCGGACTGGGATCGTTTTTGTCGCGCGCAAAATCCAGCTCACAGCAGCGGATTAGCGACAATACCTTTCATTTCAAGCTCGCCATAGGTTAACCCGGTTTCCCGGGAATGGCGATCCATCATAATCCTCCACCTGATGCGCCGCGCGGGAGTGACGCCAAACATCATGTCGCTGGGGGTTCTGGCCTTCGGCGTGGGGATGCTGGTGGAC
>JALXCG010000186.1 GCA_026991065.1 Gemmatimonadota bacterium
ATCCCCAGCGGATTGCCAGTCGCCGCCAAACTGCCGCCGGCCGCGCGCACGCCCCGCACCGCATCCGGAAAAACCTCGTATTGGGTGGCAATCCGCCGAATCGCGACCCCCACCTCGATCTGCTCCACACCGCGCGGGCACTGCGCCGGGCAGGTGCCGCAGGTGGTGCAGCGCCAGATCTGCTCCAGTTCGATCTCCGGCAACCCCAGCGTCGCCTGGCGCACAATCTTGCGAATGCTGAAATCGGTCACCCGGTTCCAGGGGCAAACCACATCGCATTTGCCACACTGGTAGCAATACTTGAAAGCCTCGCCACCGGCGCGCTTGATCTCATCGACAATCTCTTCAAAAGGGGCGACCGTCTCCACAGTGTTCACCAATCCCGCTGGGGTTCTCACTCCTTCTTCGCCATTCGGCTGGCGGCATCGAGCAGCTTGGACCAACCAAACTTGTCCGCCAGCGCCTCCAGACCGGCGTCCATCTCATCGATCGCCACCGCTTCATCCACCTCCTCTTCACGCTCCTCGAACGTGAGCGCGTCGGCCAGGCACCACTGTACGCACATCGGCTCCTTCAGGGTTGGATCCGACTCGCACATGTCGCATTTCAGCGGCAACCCGGAATCCGGTTCCTTGAACAGATCCCGCGACGGACAGGAAGCGCGACAAAAAGCGCACTCCGAATACTCCTTCCCGTCGATCACATATTTGTCGCGACCGGCGCACTCAGCGACCGTGTATTCGCCGGCATAGACCGGGATGTAGATATCCGCCACCGGATCCCGAATCACCCGAATGCGGGAGCGCGACGGATTGGTGCTGCTGTAGCGCGGGGCGGCGTGAAAGGCGGAGCAGATCACCTCGCAGGCGAGGCACCCGTTGCATTTGTCGGTGTTGATATTGATGCGCTTGATCACCCGGGTCTTCCGGCTCGGCCCGCTCACGATTCACTTCCTTCGCTGCCCCCGCCCGTTGCTGCCGGTGCCGGCGTCGCCGGCGACTCCTCTGCCTCTTCTTCATCCGCGCGCAGAATCCCCCGTTCGAGGAAATCCCTGGCGACATAGTCCAGCCCCAACTCCTCGAGGTTCTTCCGCGTCGGAATCCCTTCGCGGTTCCACCCCTTGAACTTGTAGTATTCGTCCAGCAATCGCTCCTCCAGCTCCGGAAAACGCCGCCGCCAGTGGTCATCCGGCGGCCGTTCATCCTCGCGCCGCATTCCCCGCCGGATATTGAGCGAGCGCACCAGGTCGCGGTTGCGCTTGGTGAGCAGCGTCAGTCCCTCCTCATCCAGATCCAGCCCCGCTCCGGCCGAGATCAGCGCCGGCAGATTGTGTATGTGGAAAGGCGGCTTGTAGGGGAACGACGACAACCCGGCGCACATCCCGGTACTGTCATCCACATAGTGCATCCGCTCCTGCCAGCTCACAATCTCGCAGGTCGCCTCGATCGGCGGATAGTTGGGAATCGAATGATCCCCGCGCAGTTCCCAATCTTCGAACCATTTCTTGAACCGCGCATCCGGCACATGGGGCCAATCTCTGGCGAACTCCTCCCGTTCCTCGCGGGTGGCGAAGGGCGCCTGCGGAAAGTTGCCTTCGATCTGCGTGATGTTGGCTTTCTCGCCGGTGCAATACATCAAGAAGTACATCTGATTCAACATGCCCAGTTTCAGCGGAAGCTGCTCAGTCTTCTTGATGTTGTTGTGGGCGAACTCCTGCGCTCCATTGCCGATCCGCTCCGCCGCCCAATAGGTTCCATCAGCCAGCACATCGCCGATCCCCTCGCGGCGCACGATCCGATCCAGCAACCAGTAGAACCGCCCTTCATTGTCCGCCGGCATGCCGGGGAAATCCTTGTCGGTCAGGATCCCGGCTTCCAGCAACTCGAGCGCAAAGGCCATGGTCTGCGGCGCGGAAAACGCATCAACCCCATACTCGGTGGCCCGCCGCGCGATCCGCAGCCCGAAATCGAGATCGGAAAACGCCGCCATGGTGTAGGTGAGCTTGGAGAAACACTTCATCATGTAGGAACACATTCGGGTGTCCACCGAGATCGCCGCGCCACACTTCATCGGGCAGTTGTAGCAACTCAGCAGACGGGTACGCATGGTGTCCATGGTCCCCTTCCACTTTTCCGCCACCTCCTTGGTCCAGAACCCTTTCCTGCGAACCCGCGCGTTGCCCCAGGCAAAATTCTCGGT
>JALXCG010000187.1 GCA_026991065.1 Gemmatimonadota bacterium
TTTTCCATCGCGCCCGATTCCGCCGATTCCACCGATTCCGAATCCACTCCGGTGGGATCCTCGGGCGCTGCATCCGGCCGTCAATCTAGCACGATGATGCGCGGCCGTCCCAGCGCTTTTGTGGTGGCATCACCCGCCCCGGGACAGGTAGCCACCAGTGGTGGTCGCTCGGCCCGGGCGATTCGCTATTGACGTGGGATCACCTTGGAGCCGTGGGGCGTCCGCGCCTGCCGCAACCGTTGCAGCGGCAGGTCACGCCGGCGTTCTTGGTCGGGCAGGTCGATGCCGGCCATGGCCCAGAAGAACCACTTACCGCCGTTGGTGGAGCGCGCGAAATTGCCCCATTGAGATTCCGGGTAGATGTAGTTCGGGTCGCCGGGATCGACCCGCACCTGGAAGCCGTCGCCACCGAGGATCATCCCCCAGTCGTCGAGGTTGCCGTTGTAGGTGCGGAGCGTTCCGTTGTCTTGCGTGCCGCCGTAGAAACGGTATGGATTGGATGCATCGATTTCGGTGGTGTAGAACTGTGTGATGGGCAGTTCCTTCCGCATTGCCCAATGGATGCCGCGATCGGCCGACACATAGAGCCCCCCATCGTTGCCGAGCACCACCCGCTGGGGATCGGAGGGTGCGAACTCCAGCGCGTGATGATCGACATGCACAGTCCACCCCACGGATGAGCAGGTCGGGATTCTGGGCGCTCATCGCCACGTCGATGCAGCCGGTCGAATCGTTGACCGCCAGGACCCGCGTCCAGGAGCCGCCGCCGTTGAGAGTCCGGTAGAGTCACCGCTCGGGATTGCTGCTGTAGAGTGCGCCCATGGCCGCGGCGAACACCCGATCACCGTTGTGGGCGTCGACCACGACTCGGCCGATGTGCCGCGTCGCGGCCAGGCCTCGGTGCTGCCAGTGCTCCCGGCCGTCGATCGAGCGCAGCATGCCGATCCCCGGAAAGGCCGCGCTGCCGCCGCCGGGGTTCACTTCGCCCGTGCCGACCCAGAGCACAGCCGGATCCGTGGGGTCCAGGGTGACCGAGCCGACCGCGAGGCTCGCGGCGTGATCGAGGAGCGGGCGCCAGGAACCACCGTCGTCGGTGGTCTTGAACACGCCGCCGTCGGCGGTCGCGATGTAGTAGAGATCGGGGTTGCCCGGGTGAACCGCGAGATCGGTGACGCGGCCTCCGATGTTGGTTGGGCCGACCAACTTCCAGCGCCGCAGGTCGGCCGGGGCTTCGAACGCCAGGGCTTGTGCTTGCGTCGCCGCGCGCAGACGGGCGCGGGGATCGATCTCCCGATCCGGATAGGCGCGCTGCAGGAACTTGAGGGCGATCTCCATGCCGGCGTGGCACCCGCATCGGGGATGGGATCGCCGGCCGAGACTTCAGCGCCCGCCCCGAGACAGGTGATTGTCGATCGCGGAGGCACTACCCGCCCCGGGACAGGTGATTGCCGATCGCGGAGGCACTACCCGCCCCGGGACAGGTTGGAGGGAATGGCGGTGCGCTACCTGCCCCGGGACAGGTGATTGCCGATCGCGGAGGCACTACCCGCCCCGGGACAGGTTGGAGGGAATGGCGGAGGTTGACGGGTGGTGAGATCCATCCTGGAGCCGAAGGCGTCTCCGCTACTTCACCGGCTCGTTCGGCGGGATCTTGGCGGTCCGGTGGTGCGGGTTGCACCGTTGCGAAGGCGGCGGCGCGGGGGATTTCTGTCGCTGGAGCGGTTACAATAAATCATGATTGTTGTTGTTGGTTGTGGCCGCGGGGAGGAGGGGCCGGGCGTGCTGTGCTACGCTTCACGGCGCTCTTTGGCAGATGGCGAAAGAGTGCGGAGTCTGCTCAATGGGAGTAGCGCATGTTCTGGACACAAACTGAGTTGCGCTGGCGCGACGGTCTTCTGGCGGCCCTCCTTGATCACCGTCGGTTCCGGCTTGCCGGGGCTGAACTCCTGGGCCACGATGGAGGTGCCCTTGGGGACGTCCTCGGCCTTGATCTCGCGCTGCACGCCGAAGGCGAGCTTCATGGAGCCGGCCACCTGCTTGTACTTCTCGATGTCCATCTGCGAGAAGGAGAGCAGCAGCACGAAGAAGCACATCAGCAGCGACATCAGGTCGGCGAAGGTGCCCAGATAGGCGGGCAGGCCCTCTTCACAGGGTGGACACTTGTCGGCCATGTCACTCGTCTCCCGGGC
>JALXCG010000188.1 GCA_026991065.1 Gemmatimonadota bacterium
CTCTTTACTCGAGCCCGACTCGATCTGCTTGCGAAGTACCTGGACACACCGAGTGCCGCGAGAAAGGTCTGGAAGCTTGCTCGCCTCAAGGAGGGAAAGATACAATGGAACTTGAGTGCGGATGATCGAGCACAGGCTATGCTGGAGGCACTCATGAAGGAGACCGAAGTCCAGGTAAACGCCTTCGTAGCGAAGTTCGAAGAGCAGTTCCCAGCGGCCAAGGGGAAATGGGGACTCTAGCCCGGGAGATCCGCAATAAGCCTGAACACCAGCCACCGTCCGATGTGCCCGCGGCGATGATCCGCCGGGCCGACGAGCGCGACATCGACCGTGTCGCCACTGCGGCCACTGAACGCGCCGCCGCTGCATACGGAAAGACCGTCGCAAGGAGGACGCCGACAAGGCCTAATCCGCCCTCGGGCTTTGGCGCTATCGAGAACTGACCACCTCCTGCTCATGAAAACTGACCGTTCGAGGTTCAGCCCGCGGCTGGCCCCTTACACCTGAAGGCCTATCCGGCTTTCTTCTCTGCCACCGGTGGCCTGTAGACCGCCCAATTGTCGGCACCACATCCCACCACGCCCACTGGAGAGCACCTTGAGAACCACCACCCGCTCGCGCAGATCGTCGGCAAACCACCCCCGCAACCTGGCCCTCCTGCTGACCCTCGGCACCCTGATCAGCGGCGCCGCGTGCACCGCCCATGGCCAACTCTTCGTCGGGCTGGAGGGATCCACCCCCATGGCCCGCTCCACCGACCTGAGCGGATTCCCCAACGTCACCTGGAGCGACCAGTTCGCCTTCGACATCAGCGGCGCCGCCGCCACCCCCGACGGCAACCTCTATCTGTGCAACGGCGCCTTCACCACCAAACTCTACACCTCCACCCTGCAAGGCCCCCCCACCTATCTCTGCACCCTGGCCGAGGACATGTTCGGGCTGGCCTTCGGGCGCGGCAATCTCTACGGCTACTCCAACTACGCAGACACCAAAGGGATCTACCAGATCGACCCGGCCAGCGGCGCCTGCACCCTGGTGCTGGACGTCTACAGCACCCACGGTTTCCGCTTTTTCGCCCTCGACTACAACCCCGCGGACGACCTGTTCTACGGCTACACCTCCTACGGCGTCTCCGGTCTCTACTCCATCAACATCGACAGCGGCGAAATGCTCAAGATCGCCGACCCCATCCCCGCCGCCAACAGCCAGGGATTGGGATTGGCAGTAGGTCGCAACACGGTCTACCTGACCGCCACCCGCGGTGACGACGGCATCCCTTACTACGCCTACGACTTGGCCCAGGGCGCGGGCGGCCAGTGGCAGGCCTTCACCCAACCCTATCCCACCCATCACTCCACCGGCGGCGCCGCCTACATTCCCCAGCCGGGGCTGGACATCTCTCTGACCATCTCCGGTGATTGCCCCGGAGAGGCCACCGCCCAGGCCACCGCCGCCACCCCCAACGGCCCGGTAGCATTCATCTACGGCTTCGCAGCGGGCGACGTCGCCATCCCCGGCGGTCCCTGCGCCGGCACCGAGCTGAGCCTGGATGAAACCGCACAGTTGAGCACCATCGTCACTGCCGACCCCAGCGGCACCGCACTCCTGAACGGCACCCTTCCCGCCGCGGCCTGCCAGGGCCAGGTGCTCCTGCAGGCGCTGGATGTCACCACCTGCACCCCATCGGTCGCGGTGGACACCCCATAGACGCCTGGACAGATCAAAGACTCACCTGCCGCGCAACAGAACCAAGCGCCACAGACCGCGCCCCAACCCAGCCGCAGCACACACAAGAAAATGGTTGCAATCGGCAGTAACACCGTGGCGTCAACTCAGGTCGGGACCGGCTTGGGGGCGCACCAGTCAGGCTCTCCGAACCGCCGGGGCCGGTCGTTCGCGGCAGCCATCGGCACCCGGCGCCGGGATCCGTGGATGAGCGTTGCCCGAAAGTCATGGTCCGCTCAGTGTAGCCATCCCGCATTCTCAGGCCCACCGTAGGCGCCCATGTCGGAGCGAGGTCCGTTTGGGTACCAACCGGGCCAGCGCGGATGCCAATCGGAGATGCCGTCGGTGACGCTCGGATGCCCCGCATCCACGCAGGGCGAGGAGGGCGCGAGCAAGAACTCGAAACCGAAGCGCGAGTGGAAGAGCGGGTCCCCATCGATATTGCCTTCTCCGGTGTGGC
>JALXCG010000189.1 GCA_026991065.1 Gemmatimonadota bacterium
CCGGGATACCGACATGGACCGCGGCGAGAGAGAGTTCTTCCTGGGTGAGGCCGTTGTTTTCGCGGCCGAAGATGATGGCGGCGGTGGCGGGCGGCTGCGCGGCCAGAACCAGCTCGGCGGCGGCGCGGCGCAGCGGGGTCAGGCCATGGGAACGGCGCGGGCGACGGGGAACCGTGGCCATGATGGTGCCGCGGTCGGCGACGGCGGCGGCGAGATCGGGGTAGAGCCGGGCCGATTCAAGGATGGCGCCGGTGCGCACCGCCAGCGCCCGGGCGGAGCGCCCCAGGTGGTCGCAGCGCGGAGCCACCAGGCGCAGATCGGAGAGGCCGAAATTCATCATGGCCCGCGAGGTGGCGCCGATGTTTTCGGGCACGCGCGGCTCGACCAGGATGACGGCGAGTCCGGGGAGCCGCGGAGTGGGATGTTGGGAGGGATCGCGGGTCATGGGCGAAACAAACCAGGGGTTTCACCGCGGTCGCTGCTGGACCCTCGCCGAAACCCCTGGAAGAGATGGTACACCCGCAGGGATTCGAACCCCGAACCTCCTGATCCGTAGTCAGGTGCTCTATCCAATTGAGCCACGGGTGCGTGCTTCAATTTTGAGAAGATGCAGTCTAATGGTGGGGCGGGAGAGAGTCAAGCCTCGATCCTCCATCGCGGCGGATGAGCCTGGAGCAGGAACGGGAAGGGCGGCCGATGAGCCAAGAGCAAGAAGTGGGAGGGAACCGTTTTCGGCCAGGAGGGATGAGGAACTCAAGGCGGATTGCACCGGGGCGACTGGCCTGGGAGGCGTGCGGGGGCGGGGGCGGTGCAGGCTGAACAGAGAGGGTTTTCTTGGAGTCGAGAGGCGAAACGGGAGTGGGACCGGCGGCGAGTTGCGGATGTGGTAGAATGGGCATGGCGGCTGCTCCTTCTTGCCGCGGAGCGTTGGTTTTGGCGCGCTTCGTCGTGGCCGCGGAATGGCGATCGGACTTGGCTGAATCGGAGTCGAATGAAGAGGAATCTGAAGGCGCGGGCGAGAGTGCGGCGCGAGGTGCAGGTGGCTTTGCGGCGCGGAGCTGTTCTTGCTTTGGCGGAAGGGATGATGCTGGCGCTGATGACCGGCTGTGGGGGGGCGGTTCGGCTGCCCGCTGCCTACCGTTTTGATGCGCTCGTCGATGCCGAGGCGGCCTGTGATGATGCGCGCTCCGAGGTTGATGCGGTGCGCTGGGAGCGGGTGCGCGCGCAGGGCGAGTTGGTGGCTCTCGAAAGGGAGTTGGCGGCACTGCGCGCGGCCGGTACGGAGGAGGGGGGGCGATGAGCAGGTTGTGGCTGCTGGTGGCTGTGATGGTTGGCGCGGGAGTGGCGCGGGCCCAGGAGTCGCTTGCCGGCGAGACGGAAGGGAGAGAGTGGCGAATTCTGGACGGCAAGGAATTCGGATCCCTGTCCGAAATACAAAAGAAAGAGTATCTTGCGTGGGCTGAAGGTCATGCCGCGGCGATGCAGGCGTGCGTGGCTGAAGCTCAAGCTCAACTCGAAGTGGAAAAGGCGTGGCTGGAAAGAACCCGCGCCGCGGTTCAGAGTGCGCGGCAGGCGTTGCGCGAGGCCCAGGCTGCTCAGGCGGGGCCGGGCGACGATCCGGACGAGGCGGCGGCCACTGCACCGAAGGAGAATTGACTCTGTCCCCATCATCCAGACAACACAGCAACGGTAATAAGAGCACGGCCGTGCAGGGACCGGGGGGCACCGCGGGGAGACGGCGAATTGCAATCGACACGGTGCCGCCGATCGAGGTACTGGGCACAAACAACGCATTCCTGGAGCAGATCGATGCGGAGTTCGCGGCGAGCGTCTCGGCGCGCGGGCACGAGATTCTGATTCAGGGCGATGAGGGGGAAGTGGCCGCGGTTGAGGACATTGTGTCGCACCTGGTCGATCTGGTCTCGACCGGCACGCCGCTTTCGACCCAGCGGGTTCGCTATGCCATCGAGATGGTGAGAAATCAGCATGCGCAGGAGCTTTCCCGCCTGGTTGCGCCGGCGATTGAGCCCCTGCGACCGACCCGCGGGGCGCGTGGTGTTGTGCCGAAAACGGTGATGCAACAGCAGTATGTAAATGCGATCCGCACCCACGATGTGGTTCTTGGGGTGGGGCCGGCGGGCACCGGTAAGACGTATCTGGCGGTGGCTTGCGCGGTGGAGGC
>JALXCG010000190.1 GCA_026991065.1 Gemmatimonadota bacterium
GTCATTGGCCCACTCCCAAACATTGCCCGCGAGATCGTAGATTGGTTCGGACAGGTTGGGCTGGACGCCGGCCGGGTAGCTGCCGACCGGCGAGGTCCAACCGACGCACCGCTGGTAGTTCGCCTGCACGCACGCTTGCGGCCCCTCATCGCCCCAAGGAAAGAGCCGCTCATCGTTCCACTGCGCCGCATACTCCCACTCCGCGTCCGTCGGCAGCCGGTAACCGGTGGCTGCGTAGGGATCGCCCTCCGGACCGCACGCCCAGGTCGCGTGGTCGTAGGCACGGGGAAGCCCCTCCGAGAGCGAACGCCAGTCGCAGTAGGCCGCCGCTCCGTACCACGTCACCTGCTTCATGGGGTGATCGGCGTTGAGCCCATAGCCGGCGTCGCGAAGAGAGAAGACGCCATCGGCAAAGGCAAGCTCGCAGTCGGGGCTGTCCAGGTCCACCAGCTCCTCGCTGCTCCCATCGAGGTTGTCCCGAACCGACGCGGAGGTCGCCGTCACGTAGCCCCGGTCGTAGGCCCACTGCACCAGTTCCAGATACTCCTGGTTCGTCACCTCATACTGGCCGATCCAGAAATCGTGGGTCAGGGTTACCCGGCGCTCGGTCCAGGCACACATCGATCGCCCGTCCCCCATGATGAAAGCACCGGAAGGAACCAACACGAAGGAGCCGGGGGGCGGCGGAGGCTGCACATCCTCACACTCTGCAGCGCATGCATCGCAGTCGATGAGGCGGCAACTGATCGACTGGGCGATCGCCACAAAACAGTCGGCGCATTCGACCCCGGTCCAGCAGTCCCAGCAGTTCACCACCAGGGTCATCGCCCACGAGCACCAGTCGCCGTCCAGAAGGCACTCATTGACGACGCACCAAGTACACCCTGGAGAAGCTTGCGGGTGATCCCCGAGCAAAGACGCGAAGCGCCCCTCCGCAACAGAGCCGTCGTGCGGGTGCAGCGTCTTGACCCGACCGTCGAGCGAGCCAAGCGACACGCGGGCGACCCGGTTCCGACCCAGATCCACGCCGGTTTCCAGCAGGAAGGGCGCGCGGGGCTTGGTCAGGCGCAGCACCAGAAAGGAGTGGGCTTCCTCCCCCGCCTCGAGCGCAGCGCCAAAGAGCGAAGCCGGTTTCTCTGACTCGATCGGCACGACCGCCACCCGGTCGGCACCGACCCGCACCACCACGGCGGCACCGACCCCGAGGGAGAAGCCGCGCGCCTGAAGGCGCTGATCCAGACCGGCCAGGGGCGGCGCACCGAGGAGACGTTCCACCGCGCCCTTTTGAATCTGGAAGCGCCCGGCATCCAGGGACTCGGAAAAGACCTCGATCCGGCTCTTTTCAAGACAGCCGGGGGAGAAGGCCAGGCTCCGGACCGGCAGGGATAGCAACACGCAAAGGGCGGTAAGAACACCCATTCCGGTGCTTCTAAGCGGCTTCAGAAAGGGCAAGGTAGATGGGCGGCGAAACATACATCCTCCTCTTCGATCACCTGTCATGGTGCGTTGGCCGGACTGCGAAAAGACTAACACCGCAATGGGGCGGCCTCGGCCTCAATCCCCGCATCCGAGCCCGCTTCGAGATGAACTCTCAGTCCAGCCTGGCCAGTCGGAAGCCGACGCTGGAGGCGTTGAAGTCGGGAACAAAAAAACGGCGGTAGGAGATGTAGAGGACGGAAGCTTGGCTCACCCAATCGCCGCCCCGCAGGACCCGGGAGAAGCCGTCTGCAGGTCCCCGCGGATCGGTCTCCGGCAAGATCCCCAAGTTGCACCTGGACCAGTCATTGACCCACTCCCAAACGTTGCCCGCGAGATCGTAGATTGGTTCGGACAGGTTGGGCTGGACGCCGGCGGGGTAGCTGCCGACCGCAGAGGTCCAGTCGACGCACCGGAGGTAGTTCGCCTGCACACACTCCTGCGGCCACTCATCCCCCCAAGGATAACGCCGCTCATCGTCCCACTGCGCCGCATACTCCCACTCGGCGTCGGTCGGCAGCCGGTAACCGGTGGCTGCGTAGGGATCGCCCTCCGGACCGCAGGTCCAGGTCGCGTGGTCGTAGGCACGGGGAAGCTCCTCCGAAAGCGAACGCCAGTCGCAGTAGGCGGCCGCTCCGTACCACGTCACCTCCTTCATTGGGTGCTTGCCGTTGAGCCCATGTCCAGCGTCGCGAAGAGAGAAGACGCCATCGGCAAAGGCAAGCTCGCAGTCAGGACTATCCAGGTCCACCAGCTCCTCGGTGCTCCCATCGAGGTTGTCCTGAACCGACGCGGAGGTCGCCGTCACGTAGCCCCGGTCGTAGGCCCACTGCACCAGTTCCAGATACTCCTGGTTCGTCACCTCATACTGGCCGATCCAGAAATCGTGGGTCAGCGTCACTTGGCGTTCGGTCTTGGCGCACGCCGATTGCCCATCCCCCATGATGAAGGTGCCGGAAGGAACAAACACAAAAGAACCAGGGGGCGTCGGAGGCAGCACATCCGCACACTCTGCGTTGCAGGCAGCGCACTCGATGAGGCGGCAACTGATCGACTGGGCGATCGCCACAAAACAATCGGTGCACTCGGCCCCGGTCCAGCAGTCCCAGCAGTTCACCACCAGGGTCATCGCCCAGGAGCACCAGTCCCCGTCCAGAAGACACTCGTTGACGACGCACCAAGCGCACCCTGGAGAAGCTTGCGGGTGATCCCCGATCAAGGACGCGAAGCGCCCCTCCGAAATGGATCCGTCCCGCTGGTGCAGCGTCTTGGCCCAACCGTCGAGCGAGCCCAGCGAAACACGGGCGACCCGGCTCCGGCCCAGATCCACGCGGGCCTCCAGCAGGAAGGGTGCGCGGCGCCTGGTCAGAGAGAGTACCAGAAAGGTATGGGCGTCCTCCCCCGCCTCAAGCGCGCCGCCAAAGAGCGAAACCCGCTTCTCGGACTCGATCGGCACGAAGGCCATCCGGTCAGCGCCGACCCTCACCACTACGGCGGCGGCGACCCCGAGGGAGAACCCGCGAGCCTGAAGACGTTGATCCAAACCGGCCAGAGGCGGCGCACCGAGGAAACGTTCCACCGCGCCCTTGTGACTCTGGAAGCGCCCGGCATCCAGAGACTCGGCAAAGACCTCGACCTGCCTCTTGTCGAAACAGCTGCCGGAGAGGGCCGGGCTCTGGATCGGCAGCAGGAGCAACACGCAAAGGGCGGCAAGAATGCCGATTCTGGTGGTTCTGAGCTGCTCGAGAAAGGTCAAAGCAGATGGGCGGCTAAACATACATCATCCTCTTCGGTGACCTGTCATGGTGTGTTGGCTGGACTGCAGAGAGCATAACACCACAATGGGGCGGCCCGGGTGTTTCTCGCGCCTTGCCTTCCGAGTCCCATGTTCGGGCCGGCTTCGAGATCAAGGCACGGAGTCCGCAGGAAGGCTGTGGTTGCCTTTCAAGGACTCAGCAACGCAGAAGCCGGAGCAGGGGCAAGCGCGGGGCGACGCAAAGACAATGCGCGACGGGCTCCCGGCAGGGCCATGCGGAGAAGAGAGGAACAGAAGACCAGGGGAATCTCAGTCCGACCTGACAGCACGGAATCCGGCGCCGGCAGCGCTGATGTTGGGGTACTGCTTGCTGCGGAGGCAGTTGCGCGTCGAGGAAACGTAAGCTGCATAACTGCCGCCCCGAACGACCCGGTAGTAGCTGCTTTCAGGTCCCTGCGGATCGGTCTCTGGTGAATAGCCCAAACTGCAAATCCACCAGTCATTGCACCACTCGCTCACGTTCCCGGCCAAGTCGTAGATCGGCGCGGCGAAGTTGGGCTGAACACCACTGGGGTAGCTACCGGCCGGAGCGGTCCAGCCGACGCAGAAGCCATCTTCCCAGAAGTAGTTGGCCAGCGAGCACGCCGGGTTCTCGTTCCCCCAGGGATAGATCCGCTCGTCGTCCCATCGCGCCGCATACTCCCACTCCGCGTCCGTGGGCAGCCGGTAGCCGGTGGCCGCGTAGGGGTTTCCCCCGGGACCGCACACCCAGTTCGAATGGTCGTAGGCGCGAGGAAGCCCCTCCGCGAGCGAAAGCCAGTCGCAATAGGCCGCCGCGCCGTACCACGTCACTTCCTTCACCGGATGGCCGGGATTGGTCCCCCCGCGCCCTGCGTCCCGCGACGTGAAGACCCCATCCGCAAACGCGATCTCGCAGTCAGGACTATCCAGGTCCACCAGCGCCTCGGTGCTCCCATCAAGGTTGTCCTGAACCGATGCGGAGGTCGCCGTCACGTAGCCCCGGTCGTAGGCCCACTGCAACAGATCCAGATACTCCTGATTCGTTACCTCGTACTGACCGATCCAGAAATCGTGGGTCAGCGTCACCTGGCGTTCATTGATGCCGCAAGTCGATTTGCCGTCCCCCATGGTGAAGGTGCCGGAAGGAACGAACACAAAGGAAAAGGGCGGAGGCAGCAAATCCCTGCACTCTTCATAACAAGCATCGCAGTCGATGAGATAGCAACTGACCGACTGGGCGATGGCGACAAAGCAATCGGTGCACTCGGCCCCGGTCCAGCAGTCCCAGCAGTTCACCACCAGGGTCATCGCCCACGAGCACCAATCACCATCCAGAAGGCACTCGTTGACAACACACCAAGTACACTCCGGCGCTGCCTGCGGGTAGTCCTCGGCGACCAACGATTCGAAGCGTCCCTCGGCAATGGAACCGTCCCGCGAGTGCAGCGTCTTAACCCGACCGTCGAGCGAGCCCAGCGAGACGCGCGCGACCCGACTCCGGCCCAGATCGACGCCGGCTTCCAGCAGGAAAGGTGCGCGGCGCTTGGTCATCGGCAGCACCAAAAAGGCGTGGACCTCCTCTCCCGCATCGAGCGCAGCGCCGAAGAGCGAAGCCCGCTTCTCCGACTCGATCGGCAAGAGACCAACCTTTTCGGCGCCGGCCCGCACCACCACGGCGGCGCCGATCCCGAGGGAGAACCCGCGCGCCTGAAGACGTTGATCCAAACCGGCCAGAGGCGGCGCACCGAGAAGTCGCTCCAGCGCCCATTTGTGAACCTGGAAGGCCCCGGCATCGAGAGACTCGGCAGAGACCTCGATCTGGCTCTTGCCGAAACAACCACCGGAGAGGGCCGTGGCCCGAATCGGCAGCGAGAACAGCATGCAAAGGGCGGCGAGAACACCAGATCGGGTGGTTCTGATCCGTTCAAGCAAGGGCAAAGCGGATAGGCGGCGAAACATACATCCTCCTCTTTCGTGACCAGTCATGGTGTGTTGGCTCGACTGCGGCGAATGTGACACCGCGGTGGGGCGGCCAAAGATTCAGGCTGCGGCCGGGGAAAAGGAGCAAAGCGCGCATCCTCGGCAACGCTCGAAAGCGGCGCCCCACCCTCCGCTCCACTGGTGAGGGGGCTTGCCACGCTCCGCTCGCTTGCAGCCCCCGGGCCCGCGCCGCTCCGGGAGGGGCGCCGGGGAGGCCGCTGACGCGGCCTTTCAGGAGAAACAGAGAACAAACTTCAGTCCGACCTGGCAAGGCGGAAGCCGACGATACTGTCACCGGAGCCGCCGAGGCGTCTACTACGGGAGGAGACGCGCATGTAGGAGGGATAGACACTGTAAGCGCCACCCCGCGTAACCCGGTAGAAACCGTCTCCGGCTCCTGTTGGATCGGTTTCCGGTGAAGTGCCTAGATCACACTCGTACAGGTCATTGCACCACTCCTCCACATTCCCGCCCAGGTCGTAGATCGGGGCGGCGAGGTTGGGCTGAACACCGGCGGGGTAGCTGCCGACCGGAGTGGTCCAGCCGACGCAAAGACCGTCGTAAGAATAGTTGGCCAGCGAGCATGTGGGGCTCTCGTTGCCCCACGGGTAGATCCTCTCGTCGTCCCACTGCGCCGCATACTCCCATTCGGCATCTGTCGGCAGCCGGTAACCGTTGGCCTTGTAGGGGTTGCCATCCAGGCCGCACTGCCAGTCGGAGTGGTCGTAGGCACGGCGAAGCCCTTCCGAGACCGAAAGCCAGTCGCAGTAGGCCACCGCGCCGAACCATGTCACTTCCGTCACCGGATGGTCTGGGTTGATCCCGTGTCCCGCGTCGCGCAGGGTGAACACCCCTCCGGAGAATGCGAGTTCGCAGTAAGGACTGTCCAGGTCCACCAGCTCCTTCTTGCTACCATCGACGTGATCCTGAACCGAAGAGGAGGTCGCTGTCACGTAGCCCTGGTCGTAGGCCCACTGCACCAGGTCCAGATACTCCTGGTTGGTCACCTCATACTGGCCGATCCAGAAGTCATGGGTCAGCGTCACCAGGCGCTCATCGACACCGCAACGCGCCATACCGTCCCCCATACTGAAGGTGCCGGAAGGAACGAACACAAAGGAGCCAGAGGGCGGCGGGGGCAACACATTTTCACACTCTGCATCGCATGCATCGCACTCGACGAGACGGCAACTGACAGACTGGGCGATCGCTACGAAACAGTCGATGCAACCACCCCCGGTCCAGCAGTCCCAGCAGTTCACCACCAGAGTCATCGCCCACGAGCACCAATCGCCGCTCAGAAGGCATTCGTTGACAACGCACCAACTACACTCCGGAGAAGCTTTCGGGTAATTCCCCGCGACCAAGGACTCGAAGCGCCCCGCCGAAATGGAGCCGTCCTGCGGGAGCAGTGTCTTGACCCGACCGTCGAGCGAGCCAAGCGACACGCGGGCGACCCGGCTCTGGCCCAGATCCACGCCGGATTCCAGCAAGAAGGGGACGCGGCGCTTGGTCAGGGGCAGCACCAGAAAGGCGTGGGGGTCCTCTCCCGCCTCGAGCGCAGCGCCAAAGAGCGAAACCCGCTTCTCCGACTCGATCGGTACGAAAGCGATCCGGTCGGCGCCGACCCGCACCACCACTGCGGCGCCGATCCCGAGGGAGAAGCCGCGCGCCTGAAGTCGTTGATCCAAACCGGCCAGAGGCGGCGCACCGAGGAGGCGTTCCACCGCGCCCTTTTGAATCTGGAAGTGCCCGGCATCCAGCGACTCGGCAAAGACCTCGATCCGGCTTTTGTCAAAACAGCCAGGGGAGAAGGCGAAACTCCGGATCGGCAGCGAGAGCAAAACACATAGGGCGGCGAGAACACCCACTCCGGTGGTTCTGAACCGCGCAGGAAAAGGCAAAACAGATGGGCGGCGAAACATACATCCTCCTCTTCGGTTGTCTTCCGCGTGCGCCGACGCGATCTGGGGGAAACATAACAGCGCAATGGGGCGACCGAAAAAAAAGTTGGTCTCGCGTCGGCTTCGCCAGGCCTCGCGCCCATCCCGGTTGCGACGTCGCATGCGGCTGCGCCACCGCCACTTGCTACGGAACCTCGATCTGTGACGCAGCACCACTGCGCCACGGCCGGGGCCGAGCAGCCGGTTTATCGGCCCGATGGTTGCCACACTGCGGACTGGTGGGGAGGGCTTGGAGGAGCTGAACGCGGGGGCTCTGGGCGGCGACGCGGTTTCGGAGAGAGTAGGGTGAAGC
>JALXCG010000191.1 GCA_026991065.1 Gemmatimonadota bacterium
CAAGAAAGAGAGGGGGCTGGGAGCCTGTCGCACCTTGTCTTTACGTACGCCCCGCACTCGTCCCTTAGTCGCAAGTGGAGCGTCCCGCTGCGTCTCCCGCCTGTCGCTGCCGGCACTCCTCCAGGGCGCGCCGCGCTGCGCTGCTGTTGATCGTGGGAAAATCAACCCGCAACCCCCCTCGTCCCGGCCACCAGGAGCGGCGCCGCGGCCGCAGCCAGGCCGCGCGCTCTCCGCACTCGCATTGCGCCAGGTCGCGCCACGCCAGGCGCCGGTCGTGGAGCAGCGAGAGTGCGGAGATCCCCTCATCGTCGAGGAGATAGCGCGTGGGAAAGAAGAACTGCCCGAGCGACCCGACCAGGAAAAGCGCCATTGCCGGCACCAGCACCCAGTCGCGCAGGAGAGCCGCCGCGCATCCGAGCAGGGCCAGCACCACGAGCGCCGCGGCGACCGCCTTGCTTTTCTGCTCGCGCGCGGGATGAACCCGCCACTGGTAGCGAATCGGTCGGCTGGGATGTTGCGCCATAACAAGGTGCTATCAAGCCCGGGCCGAGGCCGGGCGGCGGTTGCCTCACCGCGCGGCGGGTTGGGCGCAACCGGTGGCGGTGAGGCGGTTCGGGGAATCGGCCCCCACTGAACTCAGAAGTCGATGCCGGCGAAGATCTTGAAATCCGGCGCGTGGTCGGAAAGCCCGACCTTGAGTTCAAAGCAGAGGTCCCGGCCGGAGGCGATCGCTTTGCGCACGCCGCCCAGGCCGCTCAGCGCCAGGCCGGAATCGGAGCCATCACCCAGGCCGTTGTTGTCCCAACTCCAGCGCATGATGCCCAGTTCGCCGCCGGCGTAGGGGGTGTAGCCGTTCCAGTTGGCCTGCTTGAAGGCGTAGTCGACCGCCGCGCCGAAACCGATCAGGGTGAGATCGTCGCCGAATCCCACCTCGACATTGGGGCGCACGGCCACCTCGGGCGTGAACTCATACGCCCGCATGTGAGCCCCGATGAAGAACTGGTCCGGGGTCAGGCTGATGCCACCGCGTACCCCGTAGGAGCCGAGTTCGGCCGTGGCCGGAGTGGTGGCGAGGGCGAGCAGAAGGAGTGGAGCGGCAAGAAAGGCCGAACGGGCGCTGGGGAGCATGGAGCCTCCGGGCGTGGGAAGGGGTGAGGGAGAGAGTTGAATTGCAAAAGTATAGCGCACGCCCCGGGCTTCTTGCCGCACCGCTTTTCCCACCCGGTTCTACTGCGCGCCGTCTGGCGGTCGGCGCGCCGCATCCACCGGCGCCGGGGGCAGCGGCTGGTAGACCTTCACATAGTCGACGTCGATATACTTGGCGACCGGGGGCAGCGTCAACCAACCGACGATTGGGTTGTCGAAATCGCCCTGAATGAGATAGTTGTCGATCCAGATCGTGAGACTCAACCCGACATCGGGGATCAACGCCGGATCGGTGATTTCCGCGATCGGTGTCTGCATCGAGTCGATGAAAACGCCGATGTAATCGGCCCGCCACTGCACCCGGTAGGTGTGCCACTCGGTCAGGTCGATGCCGAGATCCTGCAACAGAACCTGCTCGCCATCGCGGATGATCCAGAGGCGCGTGCCGCGGAAATCGGCGCCCGACTCGGGCGAGATGCTGCAGAACCAGATCACGGTGGCGTCGGCGCCTACCATCTGGTCGTTCCACAGCCCCCAGCCGCGGGAGCCGGCGCCGGTTCCGGGCAGCGGTTCTTCCCCGGCCGCGTCCCAGCCGTTGTTGTTGCTATTGCGCAAGCGGATCTCATAGTCGCAGTAGGGCGGCAGCAGCGGAGTCATGGCGTAGTGCTTGATCTCGGCGTTGCGGTAGGTGCTGGAGTCCGCCGGGGTGATGACTTCGAGATGGGCAAAGCCGGGCGCGGTGGCGTCGAAAGTGGTGCTGCCGCCCCCAACGTTCCAACTGTAGTCCCAGTCGGGGTCCTCGGCGTAACCCGGGAAATGGTCTTCAAGAATCACCCGCTCGCCGGGATCGCGCCGCCGCTCGGCCAGATCCTGCCGCATCGGAGTGATGATCGCGTCGCCGCCGGCCGCCGCCGGAATGGGAAGCGTGGCGCCGGGCGCCGGGGTGGGTGCCGCCGCCAGCAGGAGGAGGAGTGCCGGAAGTCCGAAGGTCGGATCGTGGTGCATCAGCATGGGTGGCTCCGGGGTCGCGGAG
>JALXCG010000192.1 GCA_026991065.1 Gemmatimonadota bacterium
AGACTTCACACATGATGTGGCGAACGATGGACCTGCAGCACCCGGCGCATCTTCCAGAGGACGACCCGGCGGCAAATGTGATCCGGGATACCTATCGACTGACCGACGAAGCGGTTGGCAAGATCCTAGATGCGGTCGGCGATGATGGTACGCTGATCCTGGTTTCCGATCACGGCTTTGCGCCCTGGTATCGCGAGGTGCATCTGAATACCTGGTTGAAGGACAATGGCTACCTGACGGTTACCGATCCCAACAACTATGGCGAGGGGGAGTTCCTCTCCGAGGTGAATTTCTGGAAAACCAAGGCTTACGCGATTGGCATCAACAGCCTCTACATCAACCTGCGTGGTCGCGAGGGCAAGGGAATTGTCAACAATGGCCCGCAAAAGGAAGCGCTTGAAGCGGAACTGATCGAGAAACTGGAGGCGGCTGTTGACCCTGAGTCCGGAAAGCGCGTAATCCGCAAGGTTTACCGGCGGGAGGATGTTTACCACGGTCCCTACGTGGATACCGCACCGGACCTGATCATTGGCTATGACTGGGGCTATCGGGGCTCGGATCAATCCGCCAAGGGGCAGGTTGTTCGTGGTCCGTTTGTTGCGGACAATATGAAGAAATGGAGTGGCGACCACTGCGTTGCCTACGATCTGGTACCGGGTGTCATCTTGAGCAACAAGAAGATCACCAAGCCGGATCCGGCTCTCGTAGACGTGGCGCCGAGCGTGCTCAAAGCCATGGGCGTTCCGATTCCATCCGACATGGTCGGGAAGCCGATTTTTTAATTGCGCAGATGTGACCCGGGGTCACACGAAGGAGTATGTGAAGATGTTCAGCGGCAATAAGATCAAGATCGACAAGGATCTGTTGGCCAAGGCCGAAAACGCAGCCCGCGTCGGTGGGTACGCGTCTGTTGGGGAATTCATCCACCACGTTCTCGAGCGTGAACTCGCGCATTTTGACGACGCGGCTTCGGATGAAGAGATCAAGGCCAAGCTCAAGGGGTTGGGCTATATCAGTTAGCAGCCCGAAGGTGCGAGTACCTTGAATGAGTCGCACCCCGTGAGGATCTGTATCCCCGGGACGCTAACGAGTGTTTCACTGCAGGAGTCCTGCTCCTCGAGTTTAGGAAACGAGCTAGTAAAGCCATGGCTGTTGTTGCGCGCGTAATGACCGCAATCTTCGACGTGCTTTTTGTGCCCTTCGGCTGGTCCGCGGTGGCCGGAATCACGTTCTGGTCGGTTGTATTGGGAGCTGTGTTCCTCAAGCTCTACGGTATGGTCACGAATCAAGATGCGCTCAAGGATGTCAAGCGGCGCATGAGCGCAGCCGTGCTCGCGGTTCGCTTGTTCCAGCAAGATATAGGGGTCCTGCTGCAATCACAGGGGCGCTTGTTCGCGGCTGTGGGCGGCTACACTTTTCAGGCGGGGCGGTCGATTGTCGCGCTTCTGCCGGTCGCGATTCTGGTGATGACCCAGTTTGCGGTGCGGGCGGATGTGAAGCCGCTGCCTCCGAACCAGAAGGTTGACATCAAGGTGAAACTGAGCGCTGATGCGCCCCCCGGGCCTGCTCCGACTCTGCAAGGGGAAGGAATCGAACTTCTCGGGGAGCCCATTCGCGTCGGTACGGATGTGACCTACAAGATCAAGCCGGGAATGAGCGGAAAGCGCGAGTTCACTTTGAGCTATGCCGGCCAAGAGGAGAAGATTCCTCTTTATGTCGGCGAAGGGGAGGATTTCCCCAAGCGCATCTACCATCAGACCACGAAATCCAGCTTTGCCGCGGAGCTGGAGTACCCGGGTGGACCGCGATTTCCCGAGAACTCCTACTTTGATCTGGTTGAAGTGGAGTACCCGCATGTCGAATCGATTTTCGGAGTGGGGGCTTGGTTTGGTCTGCCCGCGGCGATCTGGTACTTCGGTATCGTTTCGATGATTGCCGGGTTCTTGCTGAAGGACAAGTTGGGCGTGGAGTTGTAGGACTTCTGTGAAGCCAGGCTGAGTAGTTCAGGTCTGATCGCCTGGTCTGAATGTGAAAGGCGCTCCCGACGAGTCGGGAGCGCCTTTCTTTTGGGGCTGCGCCTAGGAGGCTGTCGCACATTGTCTTCACTTCGCCCCGCATCCGTCCCTGCTCCGATCTCTGCGTTGCTAAGTCCTTGAAAGGCAACCAGCCTTCCTGCGGACTCAGCGCCTTGATCTCGAAACAGGCCCGAACACGGGGCTCGAAAGCCAATGTGCGACAGCCTCCTAGCCAATCAGTGACTGGCCGTCGACATGCGCTGGAATGTCGACTTCAAGCAGACGCAGGAGTGTGGGCATTACATCGATGATGTTGGGGTTCGTCTTGACGATCTCCCGTCCGCGAACATAGATGTGGGCGCCTCGCTGGCTATGCATGCCGGTGAACTGTTTGTTGCCGAAGAGCGCGGTTTCACGCGTGGCACCCTTGAGGTCATAGCCCTCATGGGATATGCAGACGAGGTCCGGTGCTTGCTGCAGATAGGGGCCGGAATAGGTCTCCTCTTTGCGATGGATTCTGCGAATGATCGGCGCGTTGTCGTGATCCGGATCAACCAGGTCCTGGAGCTTGGTTTCGATCTCGTCGCGCAGCGCGCGGTAGTCTTCGGGGGCGACTGTTCCCTGGGGATGGCGCCCCTTGACGTGGATGTAGATGCGGCCGGGATCCAGGCAGAACGCGCGGCTTTGCGGGTCCATCGCCTGGATGTCGGCGCGCTCGGCCGGAGGAACTTTCCACTGCAAGTAGCCCTCTTGCTCCAGCCAGTGGTTCAAGTAGACTTCGTGGCGGATTTCGGCGAAACCGTGGTCGCTCATCACCACGAGGGGATGCTCCGCCCCGATGGCTTGGTCGAGATCGCCGATTAGCTCATCGACCTTGTGATAGTAATCGAGAAAATCCTGGTGGTGTGGGTGATCGGCGTGGGCGAAAGCGCACCAGAGGAAGTGCTGCAGGCGATCAGTTCCGGTGACCGCCGCGGCAAAAAGGTCCCAATCCTCATTCTTGAGCAGGTAGAAGAGGGCTTCGCGACGGGCGCGTAGAACATCATGAAGTTCCTCGAAGAAGATGTCCCAGCCCTCGAGCGCCTTGCGTGCATCGACGTCGGTCTTGTAGCCAGTCTTGCGGAGAAAGGGGAGATGCGCCGGCGGGTAGGTTGCCTTTGCCAGGTCGATCGCCACGAAACCAGAGATCAAGGTCCCATTCATCGGCTTGGCCGGATAGGAGCCGGGGATATTGAGAATCACACAGCGTTTGCCCGCGGCTCCAAGAACCGTCCAGATCGGAGCGCCCTTGAGGTGTTGAAAATTTGGAAAGTAGAGCTTGTAGGAGTTCGGCTTGAGGTCGGTGAATCCGAAGACCTGGTGCTTTGCGGGATTGGTTCCGGTCATCCAGGAGGACCAGGCCACGCAAGATATGTCAGGAATGGTGGACTCCATGGCACTTGCGGATCCTTGACTGAGAATCCGAGCATAGTTAGGCATGACCCCATCGGCGGCCAACTGGGTGAGCAGCGCGTGGGGTGTGCCGTCCAGGCCAAGAAAGACGAGTTTGGGGCTTTTGCGACCGAAGAATCTCCCGAAGAGGCCCATCCGTGACTACCTTTCATGAAGTCTTGAGATCAAAAAACCATAGTTTACTATGAGGATTCTGTGTGTGTCTGGAACGAAGCTGCGAAGGGGCGAGAATTCCGGGCTAGCTTTGGTGTGTGGGTTGCTTCTACTCTGACGACATGAATCCGATACTCAAGTTCTTACTCGATTTTGGCCCGCTGCTGATTTTCTTTTTCGTCAACATGAAAGCGGGAATAGAGGCCGGCACCGCCGCTTTTATGGTGGCGATTACCATCGCGCTGGCGGTTTCCTATTGGAAGACCCGCAAGGTCTCCACCATGCAGGTCGTGACTGCGGTGGTGGTCCTTTTTTTTGGCGGTATGACGGTACTGCTGCACGATGAGATCTTCATCAAACTCAAACCAACGATTGTTAATCTTTTCTTTGGCGTGGTACTGATCGGTGGGGCACTGCGCGGAAAGGGGCTGTTGAAGAGCCTTTTTGAGCCGGTGATGGCTCTTACCGAGCGCGGTTGGTTGCTGCTGAGTTGGCGCTGGGGGCTGTTTTTTTTGGCGATGGCGGCAACCAATGAGATTGTCTGGCGCAATGTGTCTACCGATCAATGGGTCACGTTCAAGGTGTTTGGGTTTCTTCCACTGACAATCGTATTCACCATGAGCCAGATTCCATTCATGCAGAAACATGCAGTGGAAGAAAAATCGTCAACAGGGCAGGATGCGGTTCAGTCGAGTGAGCGGGCTGAGCCAGAGGACTCCGGGCGGACTAAGGCGTGATCACGGGCGGGCGTAGAATTTTCACCATCTCCCAGGCACCGGTAGGATGGAGCAGGAGTTCCGCCCAGTTTCCGGTTTTTCGGGCGAAGAGCAATGCCGCGGTTGCGGTTGTCATCTGAATGGAGCGGCCGCAAAGGTCGCTGATCAGAAGCTGCATGTCGGGATTGTGTCCCAGGACAAGAATGGTCGTCAGGCTGGGAGACCAGGTCGCAGCCACCTCCCACAGGGTGTCGCGTCCGTGACTGTAGAGGGTGTGATGCTGATTGATCGATGGGGGGGTCGGGAACAACGGTGCCATGCAGTCCGCCGTTTCACGCGTTCGGCGGGCATCGCTGCAGGCGATGTGGTCCGGGCTCCAGCCGAGCTTGGCAATGCTGTGAGCGATGGATTCGGCCGCGAGCCGGCCGTCCGGCGTAAGAGGGCGGGAGTGATCAGTTTGTCCCGGGTCTTGCCATTCACTTCTGGCATGCCGCATCAGGATGAGCCGATGCTCCATTCGCGCTCCTTTTTCGCGAGCTGTCGTGCTTCGCTGGTTTGTTAGTAGAGGGGATAGCGACGGTAGAGGATGTCCCATTCGCCGTTGCTGTTGTCCTGCCAGACGATATGCAGCACCGAGGAATCGTCGATGGCAACGCGCGGGTGGGAGCGCAAGGAGAGGGGACCGCCGGCAGCGATTTCGACTGGAGGCTCCCAGGACAGGCCGGCATCGCGGCTGAGCGCGAGGAGGATGCGGCTGAAGCCGCCCGACAGTTCCTCGAAGACGACGGCAACAATGCCGTTGCGGGCGCAGGCATGGGGATACCAGGCGTTGTGGATCTCGTCGCCTATGGCCACGGGGGGCAGCCAAGTGCCGTTGAATCCATCGGATCTGGACGCATAGATTTGGTAGCCTTCTCCAAGACGATCGTCTTGCCAAAAGAGATGGCGTCGATCGCGCAGGGGGTCCGCAGCGCCAGTGGGGTGGATCGCCTGCCAGCCTTCATCGAGAACCGGAACCAAGGTTGCCCAGCGATGGGTCGTGGAGTGCCAGCGTGTAGCGTGGAGGATGGTTCGGGCCGGCGAGATCAGGGAGCCGAATGCCACGCTTCCCGTTGCATCGAGAATCATCGCGGTGGGACCCGCGAACTGCCGGGGAGATGCCGGATAGTCGGTGCGATAGAGAATCATTGAAAACGGCGTCAGTGAATCGGGTCGAGAGGCTTCGAGCGTGACCCGGCGCGGGGCTCCGGTGCTGCCGCAGAGCAGTATCTGATTCGCGCGCGCAGTGATTGCCGGCCGGCCGGAGAGGAAGGAGAGATCGCCAGCCATGAAAGGGCCATCGATCCGCCGGCGGTTCGCTGGGCGACTGGCGATTGCGAAAGTCCAAACCCAGGAGGAGTCGCTCGGGAAAGGGCGGAACGTTCGCGCTGAGATTCCATAGACACAGCCGTTGTAGCCCCCCTGGTCAACGGTCAGGGCGCAGCGGGCCGGGAGGAATGTCGCGCTGGCCGCGGCAACGGTATCGGTGGCCGTGAAACTGAATCCGCCATCGGTTGAGTAGAGAGCAAGAATGTTTTGGCGATCGTTGCTCTCGCCCGCGACCTTTTCGCTCCAGGCGATGTGCAGTCGTCCGTTCTCGATGACGACATCGGGCCAGCGGGAAGCGGTTGACGAAACATGGAGAAAACGATTCGGCGGGACGGGACCAGTGCCGTCCGGGGCGGCCGGGTGCGGTGGCGGCGATGGCGTTTTTCCTTCCGCAAAGAGCCCCTCCATGACGCTGCCTTGGCCATAGGGGAGAGGCGCCTGTAGGATGGCGGCGCAAGTCTGCGCCAGGTCAACCTGGGAACTTGCGGTGTCTACCACGCGTCCCGCCGGGAAATCGGGGCCGATGGCCAGGAACGTGATGTTGCGGCAGCCGGCGCAGGAATCACCATGGCCGCCAATGCCACCGTGGGCGTCGTCATGACGACCATGGTGGTCGGTAATGAAAATCGCGGTTTCAGCGGCATATTCCGGCATGGCCGAGACCGCGTGGGCGACGCTGGCGAGGAGACTGTCAGCGGTCTCAACTGCTTGGAGATAGGCAGGATTCGGCGGTTTGATCTCTTCAGCGGCGAAGCTGGCGTCGTTCAGAACGAGAATGGCCACGCGCGGCTGCTCCTGCTGCAAGAGCTGGATAAAGCGCTGGGTGGTCGCTGCATCGGATTCGAAGCCGGATTCATAGACGGCACCGGAGTCCGCTCTCGACCAGTGCGGATGCGAACCGTGGAAGATCGCGGTGTCGTCGGTGCGGGCGACTTCGACGACGCTGGTGGGGCTTTCCTGGCGATAGTCCAGCCAGTGCTGGACCCAGGTGGGGTATTCGATCTCCTGGCACCCATTGGTGATTCCGGTCTCGACTCCGGTCATCACGTTGGCGTGCCCGGCCAGGCGTTCAATCCGGCCGCTGGCATAGAAGTTCGGGTACCAAACCCCCCGGGGGCGCAGTTCATTCCAGAGGAACCGGGCATGGGCGTGCAGCGGATCATCCATGAGTTCGCTTTCACGGATGCCGCCCGCGAAGAGAAGAACTACATTGCGGGCTTGTGTCGGGGCGGAAACCGATTGCAGCGGCGAGGCGCCACGCGCAGGCGCGGGTACTGCCCAGAGTGCGAACGTGAGACAGAGGGAGAAGAGTTGAAGCCGCATCACACAGGATTCCGGAGAGAGGTGGTGAGTCTCACCGAATTGTGGCGGATGACGGACCATCGGGCAACCAGGAGGAAACTCATTCTCCGCCGTGAAGGGGCCGCCGGAGTGGCGGCCCCTTGGTCGGGATGACTTACTGGCTGCACACGTCGCAGATTCGGCCTTCCTGGTCAAATACACGGACTCCCCAGCGGGTGATTCGTCCGGTGTCCTGGCCGGCATGGTCGATGACTCGCAGCTTCCAGTTACCGCTGGCGGGCTCGTTGGCGAATGCCGCCAAGCTTTCCAGGGGCCGCCCCAGGCCATGGAACCACGGTGTTGAACCGCTGCAATGACTGTTCAGGTCCACCGTCGCGTCGTCGCTGAAGAGAACCTCCATATCATCGTTGTTGCAATTGGTGCCGCCGGGGCGGGAGAGCAGGGTGAC
>JALXCG010000193.1 GCA_026991065.1 Gemmatimonadota bacterium
GCGCCCGCTTCGCGGAGTCGCTCTTCCACTGGAACTTCTGTTGGAGATCGCTGTATTGCTCTCTGTTGTGGCGCGCTCCCCGGGCGGCGGTCGTTGCATGGCGGCCATTTCGGGGCTACCCTGCCAAAATTGTTTGCCTAACTACACGATGTGCATCTGGAACCGATGCGGCCCGGCCGCAGGAGGAGTTCATGCGTAGAGCATTTTTCTGGACGCTGGCACTCTATGCCGCGGGCAGCCTGATTATCTCATCCCCCGCCCTCGCCCAAACGGCGACCGATCCCGCTACCGGCGCCATTGAGCGGACCCCCGATCCCAACGCCCCCGTCATCCAATTCGATGCCACTTCGCTTGACCTCGGAGATGTGGCCAAGGGCGACAAGGCCAAATATGTTTTCACCTTCCGCAACACCGGCAAAACCGACCTGGTGATTGAAAAGGCCAAGCCCTCCTGCGGCTGCACCGTGGCTGAGTTCACCAAGACGGTCAAACCCGGCGAAACCGGCACGGTCAACGCCGTGGTCGATACCAAGCGGTTCCGGGGCCCGATCGCCAAGACCATTACCGTGACCAGCAATGACCCGGTGACCCCAAAGGTGCATCTCCAGGCCAAAGCAAATGTAAAGCCTTTCCTCGATCTCTTGCCCAGCCCTCATGTCTTTCTGCGGGCCGACCGCGGCGAGGGCGCCAGCAAAGTGGTCACCTTGGTCTCCTATGAAGATGCGCTGGACCTGAAGATCGAGAAAATCGAATCGAGCGACCCGCTGATCACGGTTACCCAGAAGCCGATCCTCGCCACCGCCGCGGTTGATGAAGAGGGCAAGTCGGTAGAGGGTGATTTCGAACTGACCGTGCATCTCTCCAAGGACGCTCCGGTCGGCCGCATCAACGGCACGGTGGAGATCTACACCAACAGCCCGCGGGTGCCGCAGTTGACCATGCAGATTCGGGGCAACGTGCGTGGTTTGGTGCAGGTTCGTCCGAGCCGGGTCTTCCTTGGCAATCTGCCGAGCAAGGTGGAGGAGCCGATCAAGAAGACGGTGCGCATCACTCACCGCAAGGGCGGCGACCTGCAGATCAAGGGTGTGGATTCCTCCTTCGCCGGTTTCAAAACCAATTTGAAGAAACTGGAAAAAGGCTCCTACGAGTTGGAACTGATCATCGAGGGTGAACTGCCTCCCGGCACGCTGGATGAGCATCTGACGATCCACACCAACGATCCTGACGAGCCTGAGATCATGGTCCGTGTCCGTGGCCAGGTTGGGAGCTGATCGCCGCAGGTTCCCGCTGTGACCCGCCCGGTTGACCGCGAGCGGGTCAAACTGCTGGCCCGCGAGACCGGGTTCCAACTTGCCGGCGTGGCCGCGATTCAGCCCCGAGGGTATCCCGACCAGGCCGAGCAGCGTTACGCCGCCTGGATCGAAGCAGGGATGCAGGCGGGGATGGCCTATCTCGTGCGCGGGCTCCCCAAGCGTCTCGACCCCACCCTGATTCTACCCGGTGCCCGCTCGGTGATTGCCCTCGCGGTCGCCTACGGGCATTCCGAGCGGAATCCGGCGCGTCCCGGTCGTGGCCGCGTCTCCCGCTATGCCTGGGGCGACGATTACCATGATCTGCTCCTGCCGCGGGTGCGGGCACTGGAAGCCCGCCTGCAGGAAACCTGGCCCGGTCTCCACAGCCGCGGCTATGTCGATACCGGCCCGGTGCTGGAGAAGGTCTGGGCGCAGCGCGCCGGGGTCGGCTGGATCGGCCACAACGGCTGCTTGATTACCCGCGCCTACGGCTCCTGGGTGTTTCTGGCGCTGATTCTGGTCGATCGCGACATCGAGCCGGATCTCCCCCATCCCGATCGTTGCGGCCGCTGTCGCGCCTGCATCCCCGCCTGCCGTCCACGCGCCATCCTCCCGGGGCGCCGGGTCGATGCCCGCCGCTGCATCTCCTACACCACCATCGAGCACAAGGGCATCCTCGATCCGCAAGTCGGCGCCGCCCACGGCGACTGGATCTTTGGCTGCGACGATTGCCAGACCGTCTGCCCCTGGAATCGCCACGCCGCTCTCTCGAACGATCCCGCCTTCGCCCCCCGACCCGGCTTTCTGGGGCCCGATCTGCGCGCGATCCTGGCCTGGACGCCCGAGGACTTCCGCGCTCTGCGCAAGCGCTCGCCG
>JALXCG010000194.1 GCA_026991065.1 Gemmatimonadota bacterium
TGAAGCATACTCCATCGCTATTAAGTACCATGAGTACATGCGCACGCAGACCCTGCTCAAACCGCAGCACCTGAGCATTCTCGGCACCGATATATCACCGAGTGCGATTGCGGCGGCCAAGGCGGCCCGTTACAACGGGATTGCCGTGGACCGAGGGTTGAATGATGAGCTGCGCCAGCGCTATTTTCGCCGGGATGGCAGGCATTGGGTGCTCAATTCGCAAATCCGGGAATGCGTACAGTTCAAGCGCTTCAACCTCCAGGAGAGCTTTGCCTCGCTCGGGCGTTTTGATATTGTGTTGCTGCGGTATGTGGCGATCTACTTTTCCGATTCGTTCAAAGCTCAACTCTACGAAAAAGTGAAGCGTGTGCTGGCTCCGGGCGGTGTGCTCTTTCTTGGAGCGTCGGAGACGCTCGGGCGCCATGGTGTGGGATTTGAGGTTCGTGACCACGGGCGGGGACTCTACTACCAGGTGCGCGGAGAAGAGGGGAGGGGACGACCTATGGGAGCGGGAGCGAAAACCGAGCAAGCCTCGTTGACCGTCGCTGCGCGGGCGGGATCGGCCGGGATCGCCGGAAGTTCTTCCATGAAGGTGAATGCTCCCACCGCCGCCCCGGCCCGCAAGAGTCTGTTGGACTCGCCGGAATTCAAGCGCCTGATCGCCTTGTCGCAGCGCAAACGCTCCTGAAAAGCAGCGCTGCCCGCAGTGTGGCGGTCGTTTTCTCGGGTGATTTTGAGCTACGATGCGGAACTTGAATTGCACTGCGGGCGAAGTGGCGTTGCGGTTGCGGCGCGCTTTCGAGCCCGGTGAATCGTCAGTTTCGCGGAGGTTGTCGTGGCACAGAATGCGATCGAGAAAATTGCGCAGGCGCACGCGGTGGGGCTCGCGGCAGATGCCGAGGTGCGGGCCGGGGACTATCTGACCATTCGACCACGGCACGTGATGACCCACGACAATACCGGGGCGGTGCTGGGCAAATTCGAAGCCTTTGGGACACCGCGGGTGGCGGATCCAAAACAGCCGGTTTTCGCGCTGGACCACGACATTCAAAACCACGGCGAAGCGAACCTGGCGAAATATGCGCGAATTGAGGCGTTCGCGGCGGCGCAGGGAATCGACTTCTGGCCGGCGGGTAGTGGCATCGGGCACCAGATGATGTGCCAGGAGGGTTATGTGCGCCCCGGGGCGATGGTGGTCGCCTCCGATTCCCACTCCAACATCTACGGTGGACTGGGTGCCTTGGGCACTCCGGTGGTGCGGACCGACGCGGCTGCGCTGTGGGCGACCGGAGAGACCTGGTGGCAGGTGCCGGAGGTGGTGAAGGTGATGCTCACCGGCCGGTTGGCCCCGGGCGTGACGGGCAAGGACCTGATCATCGCGCTGATCGGAACCTGCAGCCACGACGAAGTGCTGAACTGCGCGCTGGAGTTTGGCGGGGACGGGGTGGCGGAGTTGAGTGTGGAGCAGCGGCTTACGGTGGCCAACATGAGCACCGAGTGGGGGGCGCTGGTGGGACGGTTCCCCTTTGATGACGTGGCCGAGGCCTGGTTTGTGCAGCGGGCGCGACAGTGGGCCGACGGCGGGCGGGATCCGCGGGGGCGCGGACGGCCGTTTACCGAAGAGGAGGTGCGCGATTGGCGACGCGCTGCGGCGCGGACGATGGAGGCGGATGCCGATGCCCACTATGCGCGCACGCTGTGGCTGGATCTGGCGACCGTGGTGCCGCACGTCGCCGGGCCGCATGAGGTGAAGCGGATTACACCGCTGCCGGAGATGGAGGCGCGGCGGGTTCCGGTGCAGAAGGCATATCTCCTCTCCTGCGTGAACAGCCGGCTGGAGGATCTGGAGCAGGCGGCAGCGGTGGCGCGCGGACGGCGTTTTGCCGCGGGCGTGGAGTTCTATCTGGCGGCGGCGAGTCGCGAGGTGCAGGCGGCGGCGGAAGCGTCCGGGGCCTGGGGGGCGCTGCTCGAGGCAGGGGCCCGGGTGCTGCCGCCCGGGTGCGGTCCCTGCATCGGGCTGGGCGCCGGCACTCTGGAGCCGGGCGAGGTGGCGATCTCGGCCACCAATCGGAATTTCCGCGGGCGGATGGGGTCGCGGGAGGCGGAGGCTTATCTGGGCAGTCCGGCAGTGGTGGCCGCATCGGCGGTGGCGGGGTTTATC
>JALXCG010000195.1 GCA_026991065.1 Gemmatimonadota bacterium
GACGCTGTCGCCGTTGGCGACGGTGGGGCTGCCGAGAAGCGTGCTGGACCAGATCCGCGGGGGGCGGTTGTCGAGGGTCAGCAGCACCGCGGCGGCGGCGCGCACCGGTGGATTGGCGCCGTCGCGAGCGGTGATGGCGATGGCCGCATCGCGCACCTCGTCGATGCCGCTGGCCGGCGGCAGGGGGTAGCTGATGGTGTAGATCCCCCCGCCCTGCGCGGTGATCGACGCGCTGCCGGGGAGGTAGCCGGGATCCAGCGGGCTCAGGTCCACCTCGAGCGCGAGTGAGTCTTCACTCCAGGTCGATTCCAGGGTCAGCAGGTCACCGTCGCGCAACTCGGGACGGGTGGCGGTGGTGGCGAGATGCAGCGGCGGCGCGGTGTCCAGAATCACGGTGTAGCGCCCGAGCGGCCGCGGGCCGTCGCCGCTGTTGGTGTGGTTCTGCCCGTCGCGCGCGCGGGCCAGGAAGTGGTAGGTGCCGTCGCCATGCAGCGGGGTGAACGCGAAGCCGGCGGAGAAGGCGACACGTGGCGCGATCGAATCGGCCACCGCGGTCCAGCCGGAGCCGCCCTCCAGCGCGAGTTCGATCGCGGTTACCGCCGAGAGCGTATCTTCGGCGCTGCCGGCGAGAACAAAGAGGGTGTCCGGATTGGAAAAGCGCAATCCTTGCGGGAAGGCGGGGTCGACCTCGATCCGTGGCGGCAGAAGATCGACTCGGACGCTGCCTTCGATCGCATCGCGGTTGCCGGCGCGATCGACGCTCTCGATGCGCCAGCGATAGAGCCCCTCCGCCAGCGGTGGCGACTCGGTTTCACCCTGCCAGGAGAGCGAGTCGAGGGTGATGGGGCCGTACTTTCCGCTGCCGCCGTCGGCAAATCTGAGCGGGGCGATCCGGGCGCCGCCGAGATCGCTGATGAAGCCGGAGGTGAGGTCGTCGCCGGGGCGCGCCCGGTCAACCCGAAAGCCGATCCACAGACGATCGGCGTAGCCATCCCCATCCGGCGAGAGCGGGGAGAGGGGCAGGGGCGGCGCCGGTTGCAGGCGCGGTGCCCCGGTGTCGATGACAACGCCGCTGCCGGCCTGATCGATGAGCGCGCCGTCGAGAAAGAGGTCGACCCGCACCAGATACTCCCCGTCCGCGAGTTGGGCGCCGCCGGCGTCGCGACCATCCCAGGGGTCGGCGTAGGCGCCGGCACCCGCGGGAGCATGCGTGGCCAGAGTGAAACGCGGGGTGCCGATTCCGGCGATCTGGACCCGCACCGAATCGGCGGGTTCGCTGATGCGGTAGTGGATCCAGGTGGAGTCGCGGTCGGCGGGGGGCTGGAAGTCGGGCGAAAAGGGGTTGGGGTCGGCGCGCAGGTCGCGCACTTCGGGAGTGGCTCCGGCGAGTGTCGAGATGCAGCAGGTGAGGAGTAGGGCGACAACGCTTCGCATGGATAGAGCGCACTCACTGCGCGCGTCGGCCGGAGCAGTCGCGCGGCGAAAACTCGTCGAATGGCGGGACGATGTGGAACGGATGGGGCTTCGGTGCCGAATCAACCGAGCTACTATCTTCGCCGATTCGCGCGGCGAACAAAACCCCCCGGGTGCCGTTTCCCGCATTCTGCTGTCCTTCGACCCGGGCGGTTAGCCGGCGCCGATCAGCGCCTCAACCCGCGTGGCGATGTCGGGAACCGAGGCTTCAATTCCGATCGCGCCGAGCCACTGTCTTTCGATGAGCGCGGAGGCGACGTGCGGGAGGTAGCGCCCCAGCGCCTGCAGTCCGGAGCCGATGCAGCAGAGATCGGGGAAGTGGGCCGCCAGAGCATGGGTGGAGTGGATCTGGCGCGCGACGCCGATGAGTGGGTCCTCCAGCGCGAACGGCGTCGCCGCACCGGTGGGAGTTGTGCCGGGCTGACGGATCTGGGGCGAGTAGTGGCTGCTGCCGCTGGTGGTGGTGAGGATGCGCACACCGAGTGTGCGCAGCAGGGCCAGAAGTTCGATCGGCTCACTTGGGTCGGAGGCGGTGGGGTTGTCCGCGGAGACGCCGAAGGCGAGCAGGTGGTGAGCGGGGGAAGCGGCGTCGTCGGCGGCGGAACTCTTGCGCGGGACCGGCGCGGTTGGCGCGTGGGCGCCGGGTAGAAGATCGAAGAGGCTCAGCCGGGAGCTGATCAGGATCCGG
>JALXCG010000196.1 GCA_026991065.1 Gemmatimonadota bacterium
GCGCGAGGGGCGGGAGCGGGGCGAGATCGCCGCTGCCCTCGACCCCGCGGACGGCGCCATGATCCTGATGGGCGCCCCCGCCGCCTGCGCCCTGCGCTTGCGGTTGCTGGGGCGGATCTCCACCGACGCCCGGCGGCGCCATCTGGTGCAGTACATCAAGTCGGCGCTCTTGCCGCCGACGGAGGTGCAATCATGAACTCACTCCATCTTTTCCGGCGCCGACTCTTGCCGGTGCTCATGGCGGGCTGCCTCGGTTCGGCGGTGCCGGCGAAGAGCGCGCCGACCGCCGCGCCAACCGCCGGCGGGTCCGGCCCGGTCACCCCGTCGACGCCGGCGGCCCCGCTCGAACTGGAGCAGGCGATCGCGCTGGCACTGGAGCAGAGCCCGGCGATCAAAGCCACCGAATTGCAGGCCGACGCCGCGGCGAAAAAGGCCAGCGCCATGAGCCGCACCCGCTGGGGCGAGTTGGACGCAGTGGCTTCAGCCTCACGTTTCGACGCGGACCGGATTCTGATTCCGATGTCCAGCCAGTTGCTCGCCGCCGGCCTGCCCAACGCACCCTTCGACCGCGACCAACTCCACTACGGCGTCACCTACCAGATTCCCCTCTATCTGGGCGGCAAGCTCTCGGCCGGGATCGAGATCGCCGAACTCGAGGCGGACAAGGCCGCCGCCCTGCGCGAAGGCACCCGCTGGCAGATCCGCTACAACGTGGTCTCGCTCTACTCGGGCGTACAGACCCTCGACGGCGCGCTCGCGGCCTCCGATGCCTTGCTGCAAACTCTCGAAGCCGTGCGCCGCCGGCTCGACCTGATGGTGGAGAACGGCAAACGACCGGAACTGGACCGACTCAAGGTAGCAGATGAATTGGCCGAAGCCCGCGCCCGCCATGCCGCGCTCGAAGCGCAGCGCGTGAAAGTCGCCGGCCTGCTGTTGGCGCTGCTGGGGCGGTCCCCCGCCGGCAATCTGGTGGCAACCCCGCTGGCGGATCCGCAACTGGCCTGGGCGCTGCCGGCCGACAGTCTGCAATCGCTCGCCCTGCGCTCCTCGCCGGTGCGCCGCGCCGGCCTCGCCAGCCGCCAGGCGGACCGTGGTGTCAAGGCGGCCCGCAGCCGTTTCCTGCCGAGCGTCGTCGGGCAAGCCAACTACTTCGGCCACCACGCCGACTCGGCGGCCGACGATCCCACCACCTGGGAACTCAGCCTGGGCGTGAAACTCCCGCTCTTCAACGGCGCCTCCCGCCTGGCCGAAATGTCGGCGGCAAAGGCCAAACGCAGCGCCGCGGAGGAGGGGCTGCGCCGCGCCCGGCTCCAGCGTGAAGCGGAACTGCAGGAAGCCCTGGCGCGCTTCTCAGCCGCTCAGGTTGGGCTGGAGGCCGCCCGGGCGCGGGTCGCCGCCGCCGATGAAGCCGCCCGCAGTGAAGAGATCCGCTACCAGAGCGGCGCCTCCTCGATCGAGGATCTGTTGCGCGCCCGCACCCGACAAGAAGCAGCTCAAACCGCCCTGGCGCAAGCCCGGGGTGAAGTGAAAATTGCGGCGGAGCAGGTCAACGCCGTGGTCGAAATGGAGGTCATCCGATGAAGAAGCGACTCCCGATCATCGTGATCGTCCTGATCATCGTCGCCGGGCTGGTTACTGTGCGCATGAAAAGGGTCAAACAAAAGAACGATTCACCCCTGCTCCAGGCCCAGCCCACCACCGTGGTCACTGCCGCAGTGGGGAGCGGAACGGTCGCGGCCACGCGCCACATCCTGGGCGAAGTGATCGGCGCGGAGGAAGCCGAGATCGCCCCCCGGATCATGGCCCGTGTGCAGCAGGTAAAAGTGCGCGAAGGCGACCGCGTGACCCGCGGCCAACTCCTGGCCGTGCTGGACAGCCGCGAGCAGCAGGATGGCGTTGACGCCGCCCGGTCCGCCCTGGAAGCGGCGCGGATCGCCGCCGCCACTCAGCACGACGCCACCGCCCGCGACAAGATTCTCTTCGAAGCCAAGGCGATCTCCCGCGAGCAGTGGGATCGCTCCCGCTCGCTGGAAGCCGCCTTTGCCGCCAAACTGGCCGCCGCCGAGAAGAACCTGAAGCTGGCCGAAACCCGCCTGAGCTACGCGCGCCTCGTAGCGCCGGTCGCCGGCGTGGTGACGCAGCGTTTGGTCGACCCGGGTG
>JALXCG010000197.1 GCA_026991065.1 Gemmatimonadota bacterium
GAACGCCCCCTTTCACAAAAACCACATATTTGCCGGCGCGCGCCACGGTCCGTCCCTTGTCGGCAATCATTCCCAGGACAAGCTCAATCTCTTCTCCCTTGCGCGGCCGCCGCTGGAGTTCTGTTTCGCTGCTCTGCTCTGTGCTCAATCGTCTCTCCTCTTCGTGGACCCGGTGGACCCGGCGGTCGATTCCACCGGAGCGATCCGCGCCAACATCAATTCAATCGCCCGATCCAGTTGCGGATCCCGGTGCGCGGCTTCATCCGCCGGCGATCTTTCAACATAGATGTCCGGGGCAACTCCGGCGTTCTCCAGATCCTGCCCGTCCAGAGTGTACCAGCCCACAGTCGGCAACCGCAGCCAGGAGCCATCCAGCAGCCGGGTGCCGCCGGTGCCGATCACGGCGCCCGCGGTCGGAACTCCCACCAAGGGGCCCAGGCCGAGAGTTCGAAACGCCTCGGGAAAGATCTCGGCATCGGACCCGGAGCGCTCGTTGATCAGCAGCGCGGCGGGGCGCCGGCGCCAGTTGGCCGGCTGAACGCTGCGCCGGCCGCCGCGCGGGTGGGCCAGTGCGTAGGGCCGGCGATCCAGTTCGCGCAGCAGCTCCTCATGGATATTGCCGCCGCCATTGTTGCGCACATCGATGATCAGCGCTTCACGGTCGTACACCTCGCCCATCAGTGCCTGACGAAAGCGGCGCAAGTTCTTGCTGTTCATCGCCTGAAGATGGATGTAGCCGATCCGGCCGGCGCTCAGCGAATCGACCCGGGCACGACGCGTGGCAACCCACTCGTCGTAGCGCAGCTCCGCCGCGCGCGAGCGGCCGACCGGCTTCACTCGCAACCGCCCGTCCGGCTTCTTCTTGGGCTTCCCGCGCGCAATGCCCAACTCGATCTTGTGCCCGACCTGGTCGACCAGCAGGGTATCCAGGAGCGCCCCCCGCGGTGGCCGCCGGCCATCCCAGGTCACCACAAAGTCCCCCACGGCGGGACGGATCTCATCGGCCTCCAGTCGAATCGGATCGAGCGGCCCGTTGGCAACAATGTGGCTGATGCGCCATACCCGGTGCCGGTCCCGATCCACGCTCTCCAGGGTCGCGCCGAGATATCCCAAGTGGACCTGATTGGGCGGCTCGCCGCCCCAGATTCCGAGGTGGGACGCATGCAGTTCGCCGAGCATCTCCGAGATCAGGCGATGCAGATCGGTCCGATCCCAAACGCCGTCGAGGCGGCTGCTGAAACGGGTCCGCACCGCGTCCCAGTCGGCGCCGTGGAGATTCGGGTCGTAGAAGCTCTCGCGCAGGGCTCGCCACGCTTCGGCGAAAACCGCGCGATTGCGTGCCCTCTGGTCCACATTCAGGCGCGCCTCCAGCTCAACCTCCTTGCGGTCGCCCAGATCGGGCTGCGCGCTGCGGATGCGGCCGCCCGACCGGTAGAAGATCCGCTCACTGCGGGGCCAGCGCAGATCCGCAACATCACCGCCGGCCGGCGTCAGCCGTTTGGGTTTGCCGCCATCCACCGGGCCGCGCCAGAGATCCCAGCTCCCCATCGCGTTCGACCGGAAGAGCAGTTCGTCCCCCTTCGGCGAGAAAACCGCGTCGTGATCATCGCCCGCCGTGGAGGCGCTCTTCTCCGGTTCAAAACGCCCCCGCCGCAGGAAAGCCCGGCACTCTTCCAGGATCGCCGCCGCTTCGTCCGCGCCGGGAACTCCCGGCTCCGCCGTCTCCGTGCTTCCGCTGGATTGCTTGCCCTTCTTCTCCTTCTCCTTCCGCTCCGGCTTTTCCGCCAGAGTCAGCACAAAAAGATCCCATGAGCCATCCCGATCCGACTCGAAGAGCAGACGCCGGCCATCGGGCGACCAGCGGGGAGCCTGGTCATGGGCGGGGTCGGGTGTCACATTCCAGGCTTCGCCGCTCTCGATGTCGGTGATCCAGATGTCGCCCATCTGCCCCGCATTGTGGCGTTCATAGGCGACCCAGTGGCCCAGGGGCGACCACTGCGGCGTGTAGACCTGCGGTCCTTCAATCACGCGTCGCTGCTGCTTGCCGTCGCGCGCGGTCACCCAGAAGTCGTTCAGACCCCGGCGATAGAGAATCCACTCGCCGTCGGCGGACCAGAGCGGATCATGCAGATCCACCGCACCGGTGGTCAGCG
>JALXCG010000198.1 GCA_026991065.1 Gemmatimonadota bacterium
CGCTGGAAGTGTGGTTTGACAATTGTCCACAATCATGGAGAGGGCTTTGCGGACTATTCTCGACCCTGGAGCCTGCCCGCGGTGGCTTTCCCGAGGTTACTCTTCCGTCAGACCCGAAAACGCTCCCCCCAAAACCAGGAGTTCACGTGCGCCTTCGCTACCTTGCTCTTTGCGCCATGAGTCTGGGCGCTGCCGCAAGCAGCACCAGTCTGCCCCAACGGATCCACCCGGTTGACGCTTTCACCGCCGCGCGGGCGCGCCTGGCGGAAAACCACCGGCGACTGCGCAAGGGGGAGCGTGTCGCGCGCGCCGCGGCGAAAAGCGCCGCAATCCCCAGCGGTCCGCTGCAGGTCCGCTTTCCCGATCCCCGCCTCGATGCCTACGACGTGCTGCACTACGCCCTGGATCTGAAGATCGACCCCTGGAACTACAATCGACGGATCCAGGGCAGCGTGGAGGTGACGCTCACCCCGACCGGCCCCAAACTCTATGAACTGGTGCTGCAACTCGAAGACCACATGAGCGCCACCGCGGTAACCAGAATCGGCGGCGGCGCCGAACTCTTCGATCAGGCCAATGACCAGATTGTGGTGGAGCTGGCGCAGCCGTTGCGGGCCGGCGAGGTGGCGACCCTGCGCATCGACTACGAGGGCACGCCGCTGGTCTCCGGTTTCGGCGCTTTCGATGTCTACTGGGACCGCGCTGAACCGGTGGTCTGGACCCTTTCCGAGCCGGAGGGTGCCCACTACTGGTGGCCGTGCAAGGATCGCCCGGATGACAAAGCCAGCGCCGAGATCTCGGTGACCATGGATGATCTCTTTGTCGTCGGTTCGAACGGCCTGCTGCTCAGTGTTGACGACAACGGCGACGGCACCGCTACCCACAACTGGGCGATCGATTACGCAATTCCCTCCTATCTGGTGTCGGTCACGGCGACCGATTTTGTCCTCATCGAGGACAGCTACGATCTGCTCTCCGGCGGGACGCTGCCGCTCACCTACTACACTTGGCCGGAATCGGAGGAGCCGGCGCGGATCGATCTCCAGGCGCTGCCGGGGATGCTGCGCACCTTCGAAGAGGAGTGGGGCGACTACCCCTATGCCACCGAGAAGTATGGCCACGCGGAGTTCCCCTGGGGCGGCGGCATGGAGCACGCCACGCTCACCAGCTACGGCACCTATTTCTATACCGGGGATCACTACTTCGACTGGATCATGGCGCACGAACTGGCCCATCAGTGGTGGGGCGACATGGTCACCTGCGCCACCTGGGACGACATCTGGCTGAACGAGGGCTTCGCGACCTGGGGCGAAGCGATCTGGACCGAAGGGGCCGGCGGTGAGTCCGCCTATCTGAGCTATATGCAGATGCTTGCCGCGGACAGTTTCGACGGCCCGATCTATGCGCCCGACTACACCTTCAACAACACGGTCTATGACAAGGGCGCCTGGGTACTGCACATGCTGCGCGGCATTGTCGGCCGCGAGACCGTGATGGCGATTCTGCGTCAGTGGGGCAGTGACTACGCTTACGAAGCTGCCACCACGGCTGATTTTACGGCTCTGGCGGCGGCGGTCGCGGGCGAAGATCTCGACTGGTTCTTCGATCCCTGGCTCTATCAGCCGGGCCGTCCCGACTACCAATACAGCGTTGATCTCACGCCGATCCCCGGCGACTCCACGCGCGTCGATCTGCAGATCACCCAGGTGCAGAATGGGGTCAACCCCTACCGCATGCCGATTGCGGTGCGGCTGGCGCGCTCGGGCCAGGGCGACGTTTTCGCGACCCTGGACAACAGCCAAACCAGTGAAGCGTTCGAGCTGCGCATCGAGGGCACTGTGACTGCCGTGGAGATGGATCCCGACGGCTACATCCTGGCCGATTTCCGCGAGATGTAAGCCGGGTTCCGCGTCGCAACCCATCCGGCGCCGGCGGCGGTCGTGGAAACGCCGGGCAGTCGGCGTGGACACCAGGCTGGAGCCAAAGCGCCTCAAGCGCCCAGCGAAGGAGCCGGCGGCGGGTGCTCCCGGTGGCGACCCGTGTCCCGGGAGGAAGGGTCTCGACGGTGGCCAGGCCGGCGGCGGCGCGGGTGACCAGCGCGGCAGAAGCGGCAGCCCGGGGCGGTACAGCCCCCCACCGCAGGCCGGGCGCG